>JAFZUL010000089.1 GCA_017618355.1 Muribaculaceae bacterium | reverse complement strand
TAGAGGGGGTAAGGGGGAGTATGATAGACACAAGGAACTACAATTTTGCAATTCTCATACCCCTCAGTCACTCCGTGCCAGCTCCCCTATCTTAGGGGAGCAGCTGATACACAGCAAATTATTTTCGTCGAGTTCACGTTAATATAATTATAAGCACGAAGTGCGACCTTCGAGAATCTAACGTAAAAAGTGCATGGCAGAAAAAAGCAGCGTGGGGGGATTGTCAGTAATCCCCCACGCGTAGCGTTATTATTTATTGTCCTTAATCGTCTTAAAAAACCAGGCGTAGTTCCGATCTTCGACCCTCGATCTACGATCCCCGCGCCGTTAGGCGCTTAGTTATTCAGCAAAATGGTGTAAACCGCTGTCACGTCGGCGGCTGTGATCTGACCGTCGCCAGTTTGGTCGCCGTTGACGAGGTGGGTGGTGTCGTTGTTGAGCATGAAGTCGTAGAGAGCTGTCACATCGGCGGCTGTCACCACTCCGTCGCCGTTCACGTCGCCGTCCATTATCGCCTTGATTGTTCCGAAGTTCTTCCACTGTGCCGCTGCCTTGTAGGCATTGATGCTTGCCTTGGGCACATAGAGCGTCTGCTGAGGCTGATAAGTAGCATTCCACACACTTCCTTCGTTTAAGCTGAGTGGTGTTGGCGCATAGCACGTAACAGATTCAAGTTTGGGACCACTAGACTGATAAGCCTGATACATGGCACGAACACCAATGCTTTTTATATTTTTAGGCAATCTAAATTGAGTCACATTCTGACATAAATCGAATGCATGCTCTTTCAGTTCAAGCTCGGGGTTGGAGTAAAGGTTACCACAATTAGCCATGTTAACAACGCCCTCAAGGCCTGCGTTGTCAAAAGCGCGCACACCAATATAATTGAGTTTGCTGGGTTGAGTGGGCCAATTGAAGGTCTTCAAGTTGGTGCAGTTCTGGAACGCATAGTCGGGAATCTTCGTGATAATCCCTTTACTGTTGTCCCAGTTGATTATCACCGATTTAACGTAGGTGGAGCCGGCGAAGCAGCTGTCGCCCAGCTCGACGGCTTTCCAACCGCGATTATATTCATCATTAATGATATTCAAATAATTATCATCATCAGCAACACCAATATTAGATTTCTTATAGAACATGCCATTGGGGGCATAGACATATTTAGCTCTAATATAGCCTTCTCCAGTGACATAGTTATAATTATCATAGACTACAGTCAAGCCATCATAGTCATAAGCTCCAGCCTTGATGGTGTTGAAGTAGCGCCAGGGGTAGTAGCCACCACTGTTCTTAGCGCTTAAATAGTTGTTTACCGCGCCCACGGGGACATAGACCTTGCAGGTCTTGGGCACGTTGTAGAAGCATCCGCTGCTGCCGTTGCTGGGAGCGACATGGCTGTCATAAGTTGGCCAATTCGGAAATTCATAAGAAACATAGTTATTCGTCTGGTTTATATAAATACTACTAAGCTTCGAACAATTCCTGACGAAATTGGGGCAGACATTCGAATAACCAACACTGCTCGGGATTCGGATCTCGGTCAGACTGGGGTTGTCGGCAAACGCTTGGTCACCAATAGATTGAACGCCATAAGGCAGAGCGATGCTTGTGATTCTCGTGTTGCGGAAGCAATTGTTGGGGATGTCGGTATAAAGCGCCGATGTGTGATTACCATTTTGGAAATACACATTTTTCAGAGCGGTGCAGTTCTGAAACTGTGAACCGCCGTGAGTATTCATCAAATACTGGGAGAGTGTCACCGAAGTGATTTGTGTGTTTCCCTTGAAAGCGTGACCACCAATTCTCATAACCTCATAGTTAGTGCCTTTATAGGAGAACGTTTTGGGGATTGTGATGGCTCCCGACATAGTAAGAGTATAGTCGGCGGAAACGTTCCCTATAGTTGTTCCATAGACCAAATCAGCAACCTTGTATTGATTGTTATCATCTACAGCATAGGTTTTCAAGATATAGGGATATCTGTTGATCACTATATCCCAAGCGCCATAAGTCACATTGTGGTCTTTCCAGTAATTGTCGGTATAGAAAGCCGCATCATCTCTATAAGGAGGGCCATCACCATCCGATGGCACATGTACCACCAGATTCGACGGCGTATTATAGAATGTATAGCTATTGACATTCGTACGGTTAGCGTAAGTTGCCACAAGTAGCTTCTTCAGATTGGTGCAGCCGTAGAAGGCATAAGAGTAGTCTATGCTTGTAACTGAGGATGGAATCTTTATAGCATATGGTGATGTGGCATCCTGGAAGGCGCAGCTGTTGATTGTGGTCACGCCGTAGGGGATTTCAATCCATTCTGCTTTGCAGTTGTCGGCAAAGGCGTAGTCGAAGATTGTTGTGAGTTGTGTTGGGAAACAAGATTCACCAGTATAACTGTTATAGGCTGGCACTTTAATTAGCGTCTTCAGGTCCTTGGTGTAGAGGGCACCATAAGTGCTGTAGGTGGCATACTTGGTGCTGCCGCTTGCCACAGTAAATTTATTTAGTTTGTAGCAATCGTTCACAGCTGTGACGGCGAAGGTCTGCAAAGTTGCGGGGATGTTGAGAGCCATCATTATGCAACCGGTAAACGCTCTCGAGGCAACATAGGTGACACCCTCGTTCAGAGTAATGGAACTGAGTTTATCGCAGTTATAGAATGCCTCTTCCTTGATTTGGCTGCAACTGAGGTTTGCCGAGGTCAAGTTAGTACACCAAGCGAAGGCATCGCTCTCGATGGTGAAATTCTGCTTTGTTATACTCACCGACTGCAGGCTGGTGTTACCATCGAAGGCCTGCTTGGCAACACTGGTGGGATAGTAATATTTACCATAACTGTTGTCCGCAATCATCGTACCATCGGTTATGTAAATACCATAAACTGGGCTGGCACTAGGCATAGGCCCGTATCCTACTAATGTGACTTCACCGGTTGCGTTCTGTGTTGTTGGCTGTGTTACAATATAATACTGATAACACAAAAGTGTTGGGTCAAAATAAGTGAAATCACCCATTACTTGTGGTGTGTTGTTTACGGTAAAATATTGAGTCAAATTTGAAATGCTTTTTGCCGCAGTGATTGCCGGCTTGGTGGGCAAGTTGACTTTGCGGTAAGTTGCAGAGCAACCTTGAAAAGAGTTATCATAAATTGACACAGAGCCGGGATTCAATGTCGCCCAGTGAATGGTGAGTGTTGAACCTGAAGCTTGAGAGCCAGAGCCAGAGAAAATCTTCACGCCAATCCAATTTACTGAGCTTGGTATTAGTACTGTGGACAATTTTGCCATCTGTGCAAAAGCGCTTAAACTAATTGATCTAACTCCATAACTCATATATACACTCTCAACCGACGACATGCCATAGAATGCATCGGTGTCAATGCCTACTGGATATACTTGCCCGTCAATGGTCACAAAACCAGGAATGGTAACGCTGGTGGGGTTGCTGTTCCTGTATGCCTGGGTGGGTTTGATGTAAGCTGTACCGCTTGAAATATTGTACTCAAAGTTGCCAATCACGGTGCCGGCACTTGCTGCGATGCCGCACATGGCGACCGCCATTAGAATTAGTAAAACTTTCTTCATAACTTTCTTAGTTTATGTTGTTAATAATGTATTGATTTTTCAGTTAAGCTTGTTGTGAAATTACAAATTCGTTTTCAAAACAATATATCACGCTACAAAATTAAACAAAATTTTGCAAATCTACCACATTTTATAGTGTTAAGAATGGTTAAATGCTGCGGAATGCATAATTGGGCTGACGCATTGATTTAATGTACAATGCATAATTGGGCTGACGCATTCAGCCGAAGGCTGACCTTTGAGTAACCCCCTTTGACGCTTGTGAAGCGAGCCAACGGCGAGAGGAATAAGCGTCAAGAGGGGTATTGACAACCTTCAACTCCTCGTCGCTAGCGGCGACCCCTTGTTTAGAGCGCAACCCATGGGGTCGCCTTCAGCGACTATTACCTAGATGCCGTTATCCCCCCAATGCCGATTACCTACGGTTGGCTACGCTCCCTTCGGCAATCGGTATTGGGGGTTACCCAGAGTTCAGCCTACGGCTGAGCCCCCTTGCCGCGTAGTGGGCCCTTCGCTTAAAATTTCACCCTCCACACAGAGATTTGACATAAGAACAAAAGCCTACATAAGAACATAATCAACCTCAAACTTATGTTCCTTATGTTCTTTTGTCTATAAAAAACGTGGGGGGATTGTCAGTAATTCCCCCACGCGTAGCGTTATTAATTTTTGTCCTTAATCGTCTTTAAAAAACCTGCGTGAGAATTATGCGAAGCGGCAGCCATCAAGGTTGAATCCCCGCATGAAGTCGGCGGCCGGCATGCGACGCTTGCCTGAGAGCTGCAAGGACAATATCTCTAATGCGCCATCGCCACAAGTCACTGTGAGGTGCCTACCATCGGCAGAGATAGAGCCTGGCATAGAGCAATGGTTTATCATACTCCCCCCAGCCCCCTCCAGCTTAGAGGGGGAGCTTTCTACTGCCACATCATTTGTTATGGGTTCGCTAGTGGCAAAAATCTTGACGTGCAGGGCATTGCCATCGGCATCAATTATCTCGCTCCAAGCAGCGGGATAGGGCGAGAGACCGCGAATGTGGTTGTAGAGCTGCTCGGCAGGACGGCTCCAATCGATGCGGCAAGTCTCGGTGAAGATTTTAGGCGCTGGCGTGGGTTCTTCACCAGCAGTAAGCATCTGGTCTTGAGGAATAGGCTTCACTGTACCCGCAATGATGGCGTCCACCGTGTCGATTACCATGTCTGCGCCCAGCATCATAAGGCGGTCGTGAATGGTCTCCACATTGTCGGTACGCCCTATCTCGATTGCCTGCTGCTGAATCACATCGCCAGTGTCGATTTCATGCTTGAGGAAGAATGTGGTCACGCCAGTGGTGGTGTCGCCGTTCATCACTGCCCAGTTGATAGGTGCCGCGCCACGATATTTGGGCAGCAGCGACGCGTGCAGGTTAAAAGTGCCAAGCGGCGGCATCGCCCACACCACTTCAGGGAGCATCCTAAATGCTATGACGATGTGTAACTGTGCATTGAGCGACCTCAACTCCTCGACAAACGCCTCATCCTTAAGTCGCTCGGGTTGCATAAGGCGCAAGCCCTGCTCCACAGCATACTGCTTAACGGCGCTCTGAATCAAGCGGTGCCCACGTCCAGCAATCTTGTCGGGCATCGTCACCACGCCCACGATGTTATAACCACCCTCCACGAGGCGTTTCAGGCTCTCAACAGCAAAATCGGGAGTGCCAAAAAATACTATTCTAAGGTCTTCTTTTGAAATCATCAGTTATCTTTTTAACTAGAAGTTCTAGACATTCTAGATTATTGATTGTGCATTACGCATTGATTGTGCATTACGCATTGATTGTGCATTACGCATTGATTGTGCATTGTGCATTATGAATTGTGCATTATAAATAATGCATTAATCTAATCGTAGCTGTAGTGCTTGAGCAGTTTGCGGTAGGAGTTGAAAATCTTTGATTTGGAGACAAAGCCCACATATTTCCCGTTCTCCACAACTGGGAGATTCCAAGCCTTGGTCTCATCAAACGTCTTCATCACCTGCTCCATGGGTGTCCCCACCTCGATAACCGCCGGTGGCGACGACATGAATCGCTCCACATAGATACGGCGGTAAAGATCGGGGCGGAACATGATATTGCGGATATCGTCGAGCAGCACCACGCCAAGCAGACGGCCCTCCTTGTCGGTAACAGGGAAAAGGTTGCGCTTGCTCTGCGCTATCACGTCAACCATCTCCTTAAGGCTCATCTTGGGATTGACAGGGATAAAATCGGTCTCTATCACACTATCAATTTTAAGCAGGGTAAGCACCGACTGGTCCTTATGGTGTGTAAGCAACTCGCCACGCTTCGCCAGACGGCGAGAATATATGCCATAGGGCAAAAGGATGCGCGATGTGAGATACGACACTACTGAGACGATGAGCAGCGGCAAGAACAGCTGGTAGCCACCAGTCATCTCGGCAGTGAGGAAGATAGCCATAAGCGGAGCATGCATCACACCCGCCATTACTGCCGCCATACCCAGCAATGCGAAGTTCTTAATTGACAGGGGCAGACTCTGATCTACAACACCCAAAGCATTGAGAAGGAAGGCGAAGAAGAAACCCGCCATGCACCCCACATAGAGCGAGGGGGCAAATGTACCTCCCACTCCGCCACCGCCGTTAGTGGCGCTAGTGGCAAACACCTTAGTGAAACACAGGCAGCCCACCAGGCCTACTGCCCACCACACGTTGCTGTGGTAGTCGTAGAAGATGCTGTTGTCGAAAAGCGGTTTCACATCGCCGTTGAGCAGGCTGTTGATAGCGCCATAACCCTCGCCATAGAGTGCCGGGAAGAGGAAGATGAGCGAGCTAAGTATCACCGCTCCTATGGCAAAGCGCACCCAGTGATTGGTGATGCGGGCAAACATGTTCTCCATCATCTCAATCGTCTTGTTGAAATAGAAAGAGACAAAGCCACAGAAAAGACCCAGCAAAATCACAAAGGGGATGCGCGAAGTGAAGAACGGCTCGCTCTGCGAGAAGAAGAACTCCACGTGATAGCCCGTGAATGCGTAGGCGACAGTAGCGCCAGTCACCGAAGAGATAATCAGCGGCACAACCGACTTGGAATTCAAGTCGATAAGCAGCACCTCAATTGTGAACAGCACTCCAGCGATGGGGGCCTTGAAGATGCCCGCTATACCCGCAGCCGCTCCGCAGCCAACGAGAAGCATGAGGGTTTGGGGGGAGAGTCTGAAGAACTGTCCTAAATTGGAGCCAATAGCTGCGCCAGTGAAGACGATAGGTCCCTCGGCTCCCACCGAGCCACCAAAGCCGATGGTCACCGACGATGACACCAGCGAGGCATACATGTTGTGGGTCTTCAATCGGCTCTTGCGCTGGGCGATAGCATAGAGCACACGCGTCACGCCATGGTAGATATCATCCTTGATGACATATCGCACATACATCCCAGCCAGCAGAATGCCCACTATTGGGAATACCAGATACTCATAGTTGCCACCAGCGATGCTCACATGCTTGGTGAGAACGCCAGCGATGAAGGCAATGAGAAACTTGAGCAAAACAGCGGCAAGCCCTGAAGCGGCACCCACCACGAGGGCGAGCATCACAACAAAGGTCTTCTCCTTGATGTGATTCTCACGCCAACGGCGCACTGCCGCAAGCCATCGCGATGTGCCTTGCTCAACAGGCTCATCAGTTGTCTTATTTACCTTGCCGAAACTGTTCATCACACACCCTTACCAGTAACAACGATTTTTAAGGTATAAGCAAGAATCTTGACGTCGTTCAAGAGCGACATGTTCTCAATATACAGCAAGTCGTAATCGAGACGCTCGAGCATCTCATCAACATTACGGGCATAGCCAAACTTCACCTGGCCCATCGACGTGATGCCTGGACGCACTTGGTGAACAAGCAGATAAGCAGGTTTGCGGGCTACAATCTGGTCAATATAATATTGGCGCTCGGGACGCGGACCCACGAGCGACATATCACCTTTGAGCACGTTCCAGAACTGTGGCAGCTCGTCAATGCGGAACTTGCGCAGCACATGCCCAAGACGCGTGATGCGTGGGTCGTCGGTGCTCGACAGCTGGGGAGTGTTGTCTTTTTCGGCATCGGCAACCATCGAGCGGAACTTATAGATTTTGAATGTCTTATTGTGATATCCCACACGCTCCTGCGAGAAGATGATTGGGCCTTTTGAGTCGAGTTTAATTAGTATCGACACAACTAGATAAACTGGCAGCAGCAACACTATCATTATTGCCGACACCACGATGTCCATCACACGCTTGATGTTCTTGCCGCCCTCGCTCATAGTGCTGCCGCCAACATCCACCAGCGGGTCGCCATAGAGGTTGCTGAACCTTGCGCGCGACATGAACACATTCTTCTTGTCGGGCGTCATCTTGATGGGAAGGTTCAAGGCGTAAAGGCGGTCAATTATCGCCAGCATCTGCTCCATGTTCTGCTTAGTGGGAACCACTATCACTTCGCTCACCTGCTGCTCCTTGCATACATCCACGATACTATCCCATTCATAGACTGGAAGGACAATATCCTTAACTCTATTCTCCCCTGGAAGTTCAACAAAGCCCACCACGTCGTAACCAAAGGTGTTGATGTTTTTCTTCAAGCGCTGATAGAACGAGAATCCCGAGGCGCCACTACCCACTATCAACGCACGGAACTGCAACTGGCCGCTCCTAATGCGGCGTGTTACAGCATTGGTAATCAGCAACCTCACAAAATACACCACGAAAAACAGAGTACCAACGAGAAGGAATATTACCTCATAGTTCTCGGTGCGCCGCTGAACCATATCGTTGATAAGCGCAATAAGAATAATCAGGAAGCTGTTGCAAATGGCACTCAGCAGTGTGATGAGGAACTCTTGCAGACGCGACTTGCGGTAAGGGACATTGTAATAACCCGAAAGATAGTAGATAAACATCATGAGCAGCGGGAATATCACCTGCCCATATACTACATTATCAGACAGAAGGAACGACCGCAACGACAGCCATCCGCCCTTCACAAACCCGAAGTTGTAACGCATCAGGTTGAAAAGGAACCAAGCTACATTCGACGACACAAAGTCGCCGAGGACATATCTTAGCCGTTGTCGCTGTTCACCAGTCATTTTATAGTTATCAGTTTTAGTTTTCAGCTCTTCTAGATTGTCTAGTATCCACTTGCTACTTAAAAAACTATCTTATAATTTTAAACGTGCCGTCACTGTGGAGCATGATGATGTTTGATGCTGAGCGGGGTTTGGTATCATCTTGACGGTATTTCACAACATAGTCCACACGCTGCTTTATCTCGTCGCTGATATCAGCAAAAGTTTTGGCGCTAGGATCACCGCTAACGTTGGCCGAGGTGGACACCAATGGCTTGCCAAATTCAGCACAGAGGCGCTGCGAGAATTCCTCGTGGGGGATGCGTATTCCCAGCGAATCGTTCTCGCCCAGCAGATTAGGTGCCACATTATAAGCCCCATCATAGATAATCGTCAATGGCTTCACCGCCACATCAAGCAGCTCGCGTGCCATCTCGGGCACACTCACCACATAGTGGTCGAGATGCTCCACATTACCGAGCAGCACAATAAGCGCCTTATTGTCGTCGCGCCGCTTGAGGTCATACACCTTCTTCACGGCATCGGCATTAGTTGCATCGCAGCCTATCCCCCATATCGTGTCGGTGGGATACAATATTACACCACCACGGTTCAACACCTCGATGCACGCTTGTATATCTTCGTCAATTGTCATTAGTCTAACTTCATTTCATTGGCACTGCTTTGCGCACCTTTCACAATTCGCATGCGTTTTCACAAATCAAAAAACAAAGGTAATGCAATCTCAGCGATAAAAAAAGTAAAAAACACATTTTTCCACCATTTTTTTCTCTAAAATTGTTAAAATCCACTTTTTTTGCTCTCACCAGTTAAAATTTTAGCTAAGTTTGCAGTCTAATTGACAATGAAAGAAAAAAACCAAACAATTATAGATATGACAAAATTCAAATTTGCATTTTTTGCAGTGGCAATAATTGCCGCAGCAGTTTTTGCGCCTAATGCTTTGGCAAAGGGCAAAACCAGCGCTCCACAGGTGATTTACACTGGTGAGATTGCCAAGAAAGTTGTTGGATATAATGGCACTACACCTGTGAGCATCAGCATTACTGATGGTCGCATCACCAGCATCACTGCCCTCGACAACAAGGAGACTCCCTCCTATTTCAATCGTGCTAAGGAAAAGGTGTTCAAGCAGTTCATTGGCAAGACCGTTGATGAGGCTTTGAACTTAAAAGCCGATGTCGCAACTGGCGCAACCTATTCAAGCGATGCCCTCATCAAAAATATAAAGATGGGACTTCAACAGGCAAAGGACAACAGTCCAAAGCAAACCAACAAAAAGGGCAAAAACAAAAAAGGCAAAGGCAAGCGAAGCATGACAAAATAACGCAAAGCCCAGCCAAATTACAAGGAGCAAGAATCCATCAGGTTCTTGCTCCTTGATTTTACTTCCTCATTAGTCGCTGCGTCTTTTATAGGCAGTGAATAGCAATATAGCCCAAGAATGTCACAAAGAACATGATTCCAAACA
Organism: Muribaculaceae bacterium; assembly: GCA_017618355.1. GTDB lineage: Bacteria > Bacteroidota > Bacteroidia > Bacteroidales > Muribaculaceae > Sodaliphilus. The sequence goes on along the minus strand of JAFZUL010000089.1, from coordinate 9,295 downwards.
CGTTGAATACTGTGTTCACAAGTCGGCGCATGCGGGCAAACTCGCTGTCGCCCAGCGCACAAGTGTAGAATTTGTCAGTCTCTTTCATAGCTGTATAATTTTGTTGATCATTTTTCACGTTGCAAAACTACACAAAGCATGGGCAAAAACACAGCACATCAAATGCAAAAAAACAAAACAAGACAACAAAAAAATGCCTAGCGCACATGCGCCAGGCATTTTTCAATTTATGAAAGATTTATCTCTTATTTTACCATCTTGGCAACGTTCTTGGTTCCATCGTTCATCTCACTAACCACGATGTTCACACCCTGGAATGGAGTAGCGCTCTCTACGCCCTGGAGGTTGTAGTAGCGAACAGCCTTAACGTTGCCGGCATTGATAGTGCTAATACCAGTCTGAACCTTTGAAACGGTCATTACGAGAGGCTCATTTACGGCCTTCTCTTCAGGAGCAAGTTCCATACCCTTGATAGTGAAGGTGTACTCGCCACCATCTTCTATCTTGAAGTTTGCACCGTCAACAAGTCCTACCTCACTAATGGCATCGGTGATGAGGAAGTAGCCAACATTGTTTTCGTCAAGTCCACCAAACCACTTCCAGCCATCTTCTATAGGAGTGATCACCTTGAACAGAGCGTCTGCCTCAAGCTCAACAGTAGCAACAAATTCATCGCCAGCCTCATTTCCAGTGAATGCAATCATACCAGTCTCCTGGCTCCAGTCATTGAAGGTACCAACCAGATAGAACTCATCGTAGCCAGTTACAGGTTCAACATGCTCTACAAACTCAAGAGGCATGAATTGAGCTACATTGTACCAACCAGGAACACCAATAACGTCGTAGATCTTGTCATCAGTTGGGGCATTTACGCCAAAGCGGTTGTAGATTGCAACACTCTCCTCGCCAACAACGATAGAGCCCTCAACAATGCTAGCGCCCTTGATAACGGCATAGTGGAACAGGTTGTAAGGATCTACAGTTACCTGAGCTGGGGTCATCTCAGCGGGAGTAAGCTCGGCAGTCTCGGTAGCCGCAGCCATGTTTGCCATGTTCTTAATCTCTGGAGCACCCTTATAATCGGCCTCAAATACTGCCTCAAATCCAGAAGGGATTACTTGACCCTTAGTATAGGTAGGAGCAGTGCCAAAAAGGAGAACACCACCAGTCTCATCCTGAGCATAGAGATATTTAGCTGATTGAGCAATAACTACCAAGTTGCCAGTAAATGTGAATGGAGCCTCATCCTCAAGTGCGAGAACCTCAGCCACAGTAGCGCAAGTAATAGGAGCTTCCTCTTTCTCAAAGACCATAGTAGCAATTGCTGAGCAATCCTCTGCCTCGTTAAAGGCGATAGCCTTAACAGTTGTAGTCTCAGTAAGCTCAAATGGAGCGGTGTACACAGTAGAGTTGATTGTTGGGTCGCTACCATCAAGAGTGTAGTGGATAGATACACCCTCTTCTTCGCAAGTGATGGTAACAAGAGTACTCTCGGTGAATGGGGTCTCACCACTGATTACTGGAGTAGCAACATCAACATCCTGAGCAACGAACTCGAGAGGCATGAACTGTGGATTGTTGTAATAACTTGTGATACCATAAACGTCATAAACACCGCCGTCGGCTGGGATAGTCACATTGAAGCGGTTGTTGTAGATTGCAACGTTCTCTTCGCCAACAACAATCTTATTATTATCGATTGTTGCGCCTTTGATAACGGCATACTTGAAAACATTACCAACAGTAACCTGAGCGGGAGTCAATTCCTCGGCAACGAGAGCTTGGGTCTCAGTAGCGGCTTGCATGTCAGCAACATTCTGAAGTTGAGCAGCACCGCCATAAGTCTGCTTGGTAGCAGTAAAGCCTGCTGGAATTACGTCATTCTTCTGGTAATCTTGGGGAGCCTTGAAAAGTTGTATGCCACCAGTCTCATCTTGAGCAAACAACCAGTTGTTTGTACCAGAGGTTGCATGTGCATGTCCACTCACTACCAAGCTACCAGTAAAGGTAAACTCTGTGCCATCGGCAAGAGCTTTTATCTCAGCTACAGTAGCAACGGAAACTGCTTCGGGCTTAATGGTATAGGCTGCCGATGCAACAGAGCTCTCGTTATCGTCGGCATCAACGGCGATAGCCTTGATTGTCATTGCCTCGTTAACAACGATAGGATCGGTGTAAATCTCGCCATTGTTGTTGGCATAAGAAGGATCAGTTCCATCAACAGTGTAAACAATCATCTCCGCATCAGGAGCGCTGATAGTTACTTCGGTTCCAGCCTCAACCTCACCAGCAGCAGGACTGAAGGTAGGAGCTGCAACGGTAACAACTGGAGTCTCACCATCAGTATAATCAATAGTAATCTTATTGATCCTTACTTGTCCACTTGAAGTGTTTGCATTACCAACAACGAATGAAGTAGCACCTATCTCATATGTTCCATCCGTTGCAGTTACCTGCTCTCCACCTACTTCAACAAAGGCATTCGAATAATTAGCACCAGAAAACTCAATACTAATACTATTAATTGTAAGGTTGTTTAATGACGAAACAGTAATAATACTATTCCCATCTTCATGGAAATAAAGCCTTATTGATCCGTCTTTATTAAGACCTGGATACAAATTATTTCCAGCCTTATTACCAACAACAGACCATGCTGAAGCATCAAGACCTACTAATGCCGCATCATTTTCACCTGTCATATTAATGGTAGTACTACCAGTATAAGCCAGGTCAACAGTAGTTGCCCATGCTCCAATGGCGAGCATGGCCATCATCAAAAGAGATAAAACTTTTTTCATAAATGATTTGTTTTAAAAAATGAATGAAAAATTAAGTAGTTAATAGCGTTGTGAAAACCGAATTTCACGTTATAGATATTTCGTTTTTAAATTATGGTGACAAAGATAAATATTTTTCCGAAAAAAAAACAGCAATTCACAATCTTTAAACAAAGATTTTCTGCGAACTACTTTAAACTGTCTTTTTATCGCCTTTTCACTATCGCCACGTAGATGATGAGAATTACATTCATCATCAACGCGTAGATGATTGCAGGGATGGCGTATTCATCTTTTCCAAAGACCAATGGGCTGCTGGCGATGGTAATAGCCTGGGCGGCATTCTGCATTCCTATCTCGATGATGATGGTGCGACGCTCCTTGGTATTCAGTCTCATAGCCCACGACAGTGCCACACCACTTGCCATTGCTAGCAAGATGAGCACAGTTATAGAGAGGCCCAACTGTCCGAAATTTGCGATTATCGCCTCACGATTCTTAATAAAAAATACTGTAGCAAGAAAGATGAGCGCAGGGAAGGCAATCTTCGACAGCACTTTATGGATTTTCTCGGCAGCGCTCTCCCACTTCTTCCTTACAGCAATTCCCACAATAATGGGCACAAGCATAAGCACAATGTTCTGAATCACAAGATTGCCCACTGGCAGATGCACATTAATCTGGTTGTCAACACTTGCCGTCACCCATTCCAAGACAAGTGGCACGGTAAACAATGTAATTATGCTGCTGCACGCAGTGAGCGAAACCGAGAGTGCTACATCACCCTTTGCGAGCATCGAGAACACATTCGACGAACTCCCGCCAGGACAGCACGCTATGAGCACAAAACCAATCAAAAATATTGGCTCTAACTTTAGTGACCAGCCTATGAGCCATGCTAGTGCAGGAAGCACCACAATCTGACCTATCAACCCCGCCAGCACTGGCTTGGGACGGTCTTTAAACAATTTGAAATCCTGTAACTTCAAGTTCAAACCCAACTCAAACATCAACAGAGTGAGAATGGGGATTACTATAAATATTGTCGCGTTCATTTTTTCTCGTTTATCATTGTTCGTTTATCGTTTATTGAGAAAGTGTTGAGATTAAAGGAATTGTGCATCATTAAAACGATATCTGGAACTGTGTCAGCCACGATTTGGTGTCGGGGCCGATGTTGCGGTCGCTGAAGATATACTGCGTGCTGATGCGGCATGCTTTGTAAACCCAGTATTGGAGGCCAACGAGGTAGTTGTTGGTGCGCGTCCAAGCAGGGAAGGCATCGCGAGCGTCCTTGCTCAAACCTGTGTTCTTGTTAAGATAGTCGTAGTCAAGTACAATATCAAAATTGCGGAACATACGGCACCATAGTTCGGCATAAAAAGCACGATTCTTGATGTCACCGTTCTTGCCACCCATATACTCGGTGCGCAGCCTCAGCGGCTTCCACTTAGCTTCTGCGCCCACACTCCAACGGTTACGGGTGTAGTCGGTGCCTTGGATAATGGTGCCAAACATATCGTCGGCCTGGGCGTTGCCTTTGCCAATGATGAACGACCCCGAGAGCGTTATATCCTTAATGGGCAATACATTGAGCATTGCCACCACATCTTTATGGTTGTTGTTGTCGCGCAGGTTCATGCCAGCGCCATTAAACACCCCCACACTATAATTTAGGTAATAATGTCCATCACGTGACTTGATGGCATCGCCAGTAATCACCGCTCCAAGGTCACGGCCCACATAGTTGCCATAAAGCGGGTCGCCTGCTATGCCAGCCATATAGCGGGTGCCTTCGTTAAGATTTACAGTACCAAGCAATGTAGGCGAAATAATGTTCTCCAGCGTGTAAGGGGTTTTGAACTGCCCTACCCTAACTTTGAGCTCTGGCATGAAGGCATATTGCGCAAAATACTCGTGCAGATGCTTTGGTGCCTGGGTGCTAGCAACATCGACCATAAGGAAAAAACTCAATTTACGGGTCAGTTCAGCGTTGGCCATAAGGATTACCCTAGTCATGCTAAACGAGTTTTTTGTCTCGGGACCAATCTTAGTCATGTCAAACTGTGTCTGGGCATAGCCAAACAGCGTCAATTTGCTCGGCCCGATGTGAATATTCAGTGGCTGCACGGGTTTCTCTCCGTCTTGAGGCTTCGTTGCCATCACAGCGCTGTCGGTAGTGTTAAGTGTTGACACACTAACCGCCAATCTCTTCTCATTGGCAGGCATCTCGCCCTCAGCGGCGAATGCCATAACAGGAAATATGGCGATAAACGCCATAATTAATTTTCTATAAAAATTCATTGCCATTATTGTTTGTCAACTGCAAAGGTAGTAATTATTCTTCACCACACAAAAAAGTGGGAACTCATATAGTGAGCACCCACCTAGTATTTACAATTTAAATATGGTTATCTCGTAGCACACATAAAAAAAAATTTTTTTCATAATACTTCTAAAGTTTCTTTTCTGAATACATAAAATCAACAAACACTAACCTATGCCAATATGTTATATCTTATTATTTGTTACTTGTTGTTGCGCCTTCTCTTTCTTGCGCTTGGCAAGCATTTTACTAATAAACATACCAACCAGCATGGGGCCTACAGAATATAATATTAAAAATCCCGGACGTTTTATCACATAAACAAATGTCTTTTCTGGACCAAGTGTTAGCAATTCAGTTATAGACATTGCCAATATTGCAAACATTATAGCGCTAAAAAGCAACGTAAGCACTCTCCAAAAATTTCCCCAAACTCCATATCCAAACAGTTGTTTATAGGCATAGAAATAGCACATTGGAACCATAATGTAGAAGAAGCTGCCAAAGAAGTCGGCAAGGTTATCCACAATAAGTACCTGAATGCTCATGAACACCTGAATGAAAAAACCTTGTGGCAACGAATGCTTTGTATTGCTAGGAGAGTAACGGAAAAGACACCAAGTGGGGATAAGAAAGAAACATGCTATTGACAGCCAGCCCCAACCTGGGTTGGACTCAAACCATGAAAAGAATTGTTTTACCAACGGCGACCCACTTTCAACGGTCTTTATAATAACTTTTGTTGCATCGGGGGCTTTGAACAAGTAATCAATAAAATAACCTATCACACCCATTATGACCAGCATTTTCACTGGCGGGAACGACACTTGCCGCTTCCCGTTGATGTAATCGCTGATAAAGTAACCAGGACGCCATATCAGCTGCCACAGAGAATAGAGAAGCGAACGGTTGTGCATTCCCCACACCTCGGCGGCGCTTTCCATCACGCTCTTCCACGATATTTTCCCTAAATCTGCCTTTTGAGAGCAATGAGGACAATGATTGCCAACAAAGTCATTACCACAATTCACACAATGATGGCGCTCATGCTCATTAAAACTCCAGTCAAAGGCATGAAGTTGCCATACCTTAAATCGCTTATATCGTTGCTTTATGTCCATTGCAATGAATTGATGCTAAATACTATTTCACTATCACCTTCTTTTTCCCATTAATATAAAGACCTGGAACTATGGGTATTTTATCCCCCAAAAAACGTCCATCAATAGAATACCAATGGTTTTTGCCGTGGCTTGCGGCATTGATGCCATTGATGCTTGTGGGTATGGGGTCATCTGGAAGACTAATTGGATAGACTGTTAAATAATCGCTCAGACCGCCATCAATATTTGGTTCATAAGAATGCTGTGCATCCTTGAGACTAGCAGCAGTAATAGTCCTACGGTTTATTGCCTCGAAAGCATAGTAACCATAATCCACCATATGGGGCATCGGCTGTTCCATAAGGTCATAGCAAGCCTTGAAGCCACCGTATAAGCCTTGCTGATTGATCTCGTCATCGTCGGGAGCGGGGATGTAGAACTCATTCTCTTCATCACAATCATAATATATTGCCCAGTCCACCTTGATGTATTCCTGTGGCTTGGGCTGTACAAAAGCGAAGGTCTTATGGTCAATTGTTCCCTTCTGTGTCCTTCCCATAAATGAGCAGGGGATGTAGACGTTAGGGCTATAGGAGTCTTGATTACCCTTGATGGGGGATGATGTCACTTCAATTTCAGGGTTCTTCTTGTCGATAAGCTTACCAGTGATTGATTCGCCTATTATAAAATGACCATTGAAGATTTCTGAATCATATAAATTGCGCAGTACCACCCAGTTGCTCTGATCATACTTGTTCTCCTTGTGATCCATCAGCCCTGTGGTGCGCATGTAATCAATCTCACCTGTGCGTGCCTTGTCGGGCGTGAGCCAGTGGTTGTCATCCTTGGCGTAAAGTCCACCTTCCACATCTGTGTAAACAGCAGTGAGGTCATCGCTCACGGTGTAATCACGCCCCACAACGCCATAGTTCACAATCCACCACAATGGGTAGCGACCATTATCTTCCTGAAAGAGCCATGCCTCCAGTTTTCCTGAATCGTCATAAATTTCAAAGGTTCCTGCAGGCACATGGACAATTGTGTTCTGATTGGTGTTAAACTCCATGCCGCCATGTTCATCCTCCCCAGGCGAAGGATAGACGCCATCCCACCAGTTAAAGTTGTCTAGTTGCTCTGCGGTATCCATCAGGAAATACACATCGGTGACTCCTGTGCAGCCGCTGAAAACGTGCGACTTAATTTCTTCTACTGTAGATGGAATGACCATAATTGTAAGGCTGTAGCAAAAAGCGAAAGCCTCCTCCTCGATAGTCACAAGTCCTTCAGGAAGGATGGCAACCTCAAGGTTATAGCATCGGCAAAAGGCGTTTTGACCAATGTAACCAATTCCCTCATCAATAGTAAGGTAGATGATATCTTCAATGTCTTCAAACGCCCCAATGGCGATGCCTTCAACATCAGTATCATCAACTACTCCACGAATGTGAAGTGACTGGATTGGTGTTTCACCGTCCCAGCCTGTGACAATATAGGCACCAGCATCTGCTGAATAAGTGTAGATCACACCGTCGACAATGACTTCATCACCGTCGGCGGCATGACCTACAGTAGCGGTCAGCAAAGCTATGATAGCTATTATAAACTGTCGTTTCATCGTTTGAGAATCTGCTTTATTGCACGTGCTCCACTGTAAGTGCGTGCCTCGACGAAGTAAACTCCATCAATCAAGTGGCTCAAAGTCAATGTAGCCTCATTGCTGTCGGGAGTGAACTTGTCAATCAGTTTGCCGTTAATCGAGTAAACGTTAACCTCCTTGAGGATGTCACCAGCGCGCACGTTAATAACATCGGTTACCACAGCAGGTGAAATGATGATTGACGATGATGAAATCACATTCTCGATTCCCGAAGTGTTATTGAGATCAAACACCTGTGGCTCGTCAAGGTCGCCATAAATCCAGTCGCTGAGCCATTGCAGCTCCTCGCTGAACCACACCTCATCACCATTGTATATAGTAGCGAAGCGCACAGTCTTGCCTGCCTCATCGGCATTTCCTGCTACGGTGAGCAAGTAGAGGCCGTCTTCGGTGGCGGTGGTCACTCCGCGGCATTCGCCATCGACGAATGCTGCAATGCACAGGTCGGTGACATCGACATCACCCTTCACCACACGTGCAACAATGTTCATGTTGTCGCTGAAATTATGGTGGTCAACAGGAGTGAAAGGCAGGTCACCAGCCGCTCTCATCATTATCGACGGTGCCATATATGTGGTAGCATCGATGGTCGGATAGCGGAATGTCACAGCTTCGTCTTTCTGCGACTTGTAGTAGTAACCCATTCCAGGAATGAGAGCCTTGAGATCACCCTCCCACTTGTAGCCGTCGTAGAATGCCACTTGATTCTTGCTCTTGACGATGTCGCCACGAGTAGGCATCAAGTCGGCAAACGCCTCATTAAGGCTCAAGTTGTAGATTGACAACGGACCAATCCAGTTCCATCCTGGATAGATAGTCTGAGTTGTAGTGCGAGTGTCAATCATAGTTCCACGGATGCTGTGGTTGATATCGTTCTTAACCTTGAGCTTATAGAGGTTTCCAATGGCTAGTGTGTCAAGACCTGTAGAAGTCCACTTCGTGCCGCTATTCATAGCAAATCCCTCCTTGCCCTTGATGGTGTTGAACACCTTGGCATGTCCGAAGATGCTCTCGAGGTCGGCCTTACCTTCCTCGGGCTGAACATAGAGCGAAATCCAGTTCCAGCCTGTGATGAGAGTGCTCTGCTGCTCAATCAAGTCGCTGGGTTGCCATACTACAGGGTAGTCGTAGTCACCGATAAGTCCGTTAGGCAGATAGGTGGGATTTATTGTCTCACCTTTGTACTTGGAAGTCACTTCACCAAGAACCACACCCTTCTCGGCATCATAGATGCGGAAGGTTATTGGTTTAGGCGATGTAATGTCCTCATGTCCATAAATGGTCATGCTCACAAAGTAAGCGTCACGGCTGGTCACCAGCTTGGGCGATGCCACTCCACAGCAAGCATTATCAACAAAAGCAGCAATCTTAGTATTGGTGTTGGTGCAAATCTTGTCATCAAGATAAATCTGACCAATCATGTTCATTG
>JAFZUL010000088.1 GCA_017618355.1 Muribaculaceae bacterium | reverse complement strand
TGCAATGATGCTGGCTAGGCGGTTGTTAAAAAACTCCGGCAACTGCTCGTTCTCGCGCATAACTATGTCGATTGGCTGCCACAGTAGCACGTCCTCAAAGATTACTCGGGTCATGCCCTCTATCTCGCGGCTGTCGTAGTATGTGCCCAGCTCGCTGCGAAGTTGCGAAATTGCTTCTCGTGTTGTCATTTATGAGTTTTGAGTTATGAGTTTTTGAGTTATGAGTTTTTGAGTTATGAGTTTTTGAGTTATGAGTTGTGAGTTTTTAGTTTTCAGTTTTTGAATTTTGAATTTTGAGTTTTTGAGTCTAAACTCGCAACTGATTACTGAATACTGATAACTGATTTTTGCGTTTTAACTCACGAAATTAGAAAAAATATTCAAAATATGAGCAAAAAATCGTGAGAAAAATTGTTTTTTGAAGAATTGTGTTTAACTTTGCAAAAAAAACACAAGAAATACAAAACATAGAAATTCAATATGAAACTCCCTATTGACAAATTCAAGGACTTGCGCACTCCATTCTACTGCTATGACCTGTCGCTGCTACGCTCCACGCTCAAGGTCATCAATGATGAGATTGAGGGCTATCCGTTTGTCGTTCACTATGCTCTTAAAGCTAATGCTAACCCAGTGATACTTAATGAAATCGTAAAAACAGGCATAGGGGCCGACCTAGTGAGTGGCAACGAGATTATGGCGGCGGTGGAGGCAGGTTTCAACCCTACCAGAATGGCCTACGCCGGAGTGGGTAAGACCGATTGGGAGATTGAAGCTGGCATTGACAACGACATTTATTGCTTTAATGTGGAGAGCTTGCCCGAGATGGAGGTAATCAACGAGATTGCCGCCCGCAAAGGCAAGACGGCGGGCGTCGCCATACGTGTGAACCCCAACATCGACGCTCACACTCACCGATACATCACCACTGGGACCACCGACAACAAGTTTGGCATTGATATTCCAGTGCTTGACGAAGTGGTGGAAAAAGCTGTGAGCCTGTCAAATATCCACTTGCGTGGCTTGCATTTCCACATCGGTTCACAGATCACTACTTTGGAGCCGTTCAGGCTACTTTGTGAGAAGATCAATGAGCTGGTTGAGCATTTCGAGAAAATGGGTGTTAATTTCGAGATGATAGACGTGGGCGGAGGCTTGGGAGTTGACTACGGGAATCCCGAGGAGAACCCAATCGCTCCGTTCCATGAATTCTTTAACGTGTTTAAGCAGGGACTTAAACTGCGTGAAAGACAGAAAGTTCACTTCGAGCTAGGCCGCTCGATTGTGGCTCAGTGCGGCGCTTTGATATCGAGGGTGGTTTTTGTGAAGGAGAACTCTATCAAGAAATTTGTAATCCTTGACGCCGGCATGACCGACCTTATCAGACCCGCGCTCTACAGCGCTCATCACAAGATTGTGAATCTCACTTCGCAAGAGCAGGAGCAAGATACTTATGATGTAGTGGGGCCCATCTGCGAGTCGAGCGATGTGTTCAGCAACGATGAGAAATTGCCAATTACGCACCGTGGCGACCTCATCGCCGTCCTCACGGCAGGAGCCTATGGCGAGTCAATGGCAAGCCGCTACAACATGCGCGACCTGCCAGGTTGCCACTTTTGTTAAGACATTATGATTCTTTCGAACGCCGCGCTTGCGGCGCAATACTCTAACAGCGCCTGATATTTCTCTTTCTCTTCTCCTCTCGTGCTATTCTAATGTCTCGACTAGGAATGAGACAGGCCTGAAACCGTCGTTGCAGGAAATCATGGCGCTGTGGGGATTTTTCATCCATCCGTCGAAGAAGTTTCCGCCACCTTCAGCAAGCTCCTTTACCCAGGGGAGCAGCGTCTCCCATGCGCTGTCGCACATGCCTTCGGGTTGCTGGCAATTCTCCACGATGAAGGTTCTGCCGAGCGTCATGTCGCAAGCGTGCTCAATGGGGTTCTCATATTTCTCCATCAGGTCTTTATAGCACGCCATGCGCATCACTGTTATCTTTAATCTTTTCATAAGTTGTCAGATATCAATTGTCAGTTTGTTGACATTTAATTGCCACAAAGATATATTATTTTTGAGAAAAAACGGCTGTTTTTCCAAAAATAGTGATACCTTTGCAAAAAGACAATTAAATTATGTGGCGAAATGGAAGAGAATTTATCAAGAATCTATTTAAAAGACGGCCAAAGCGCACAGTCTTATATTCTAAGCTTGAGCCCCGAAGTGCGGCCGATAGCGATCGAAGCGATATTAGAGTGCTTGAAGATGGGCCATCCGTTAAACGACATGGAGATTACGAGCATGGCTCGTCAAATATTGCGCGACAAGCAGAAGGAGAACGCCTAATATCTCTTGCAAAAGAGAATAGATTATATATAGAGAAAGAACGGTGGAGAAGTTTTGGTGACCAGAAACGATTGCCATCAGGTGAAAGTATAGTTTTCCTAAATGAACAAGGCACGAGAGTTATTAAAGTTCGTGACCCATTCGCAAAGGCTGCCATTAAGCATTTGCATGCCCAAGATGTAATATATGAACACTTGATTCACAATATATTATTCCCTTCAACAAAATATAAATTTGAAGGTATCAGCGAGGATATTGATGGCGTTCGTGTTGTGTTAAGTCAAGATTATATATCAAAAAGTTTCATAATCCCAACTCAATATCAGATAGACAATTATTTGAGCTGTGTATTGGGGTTGCAACAAGAAAACAAATATTTTTGGGGTAATGAATATGTTTCTATTACCGATGTGTCGGCCAATAGCGACAATGTTCTGATGATAGATCAAGAATTGTTTTTCATTGACCCAATTATTGTAATGAAGCGTCCAGCAATTGAGGTGCTTGAATATTATTATCAACTTTTACAATGATTTTTATGAAACTTCGAGTTGTTCTTTTTTCTGTCTTTGTTGTTCTTGGCTTCTCCTGCTTCGCCCAAGATGTGGATACTATTACATATTTCGACCCAGATGAGGTGTTTGTGGTTAGCGAAGATATTGAGGAGGCTAACCGGTTGGCGGCGTGCCAGATAGTGGCTGGGGTATGGCAGTATGACAAGCCCTACGTGCATGCCGACGGCGCGTCGGTGATGGGGAAACTGGGCAAACCCATCGCCAAGAGCAAAATCAAGAAGGGCCTCGACAAGGCTTATAAGAAGATGAAAATAAAGAAGCGCTGGAGCACGTTCACGCTCACCGATGATGGGGAGTGGAAGATGAAGGTGCTGGGGCTGTCCTTTGGCGGGAGCTATGTTTACGACCCTGAGCAGCAGGAACTCACCCTGCGGTGGCATGGACTACCTCTCAAGTCGCACACTCACCGCGACGGCAAGAAACTATATATCGCCTTCGACATGGACCGCCTGCTGGTAGTCCTCAGTTTTATGAGCGGCATCAGCAGCAGCGAGACGCTCAAGTCACTGTCGTTCCTAAGTCAAAACTTCCGTAACGTGATAGTGGGCTTTGAGATGAAAGCAATACAATAATGCAGAATTAGGAATTAGCGCATTGATTTATATAGTGAAATTTCATTGAGCTAGGGTTAAAATAAAACGTGGTGAATAGAAAAGCGTTGCATAACGAAATCTAAAAAACTGGCTTCTGATAACTGAAAACTGAAAACTATTGTGTACCTTTGTGGCGATTTTTTGTGAAGCTATTGCAATTAGTACACACGAGGTTATGTTTTTTTCGCTTGATATACACTATATTATATGGTCCCTGCTTGGTGCGGCGCTGTTGCTGTCGCTAGTATGGGTGGTTTGGTATAACCGCCGCAGCATGAAGTTGTTGAAGTTTATGAAGGTTGAGGAGCGCACTCGTCGCTACCTTTTTCATGAGGACCTGCCGTCGGTATCGATACTGGTGTTTGCCAACGACGACGAGACGTGGCTCAACAAGTTCTTGCCCACGCTGATGCAGCAGAAATATTCGTCACCATTTGAGGTGATAGTGCTTGATGACGCGTCGGTCGATGGAACCAAGGACCTCGTTGGCGAGATGATGGCCTATTACGACCACTTGAAGATTGTGACCGTTCCCGACCAGACACGCGCACTCTCGCGCAAAAAACTTGCGATTATGCTGGGCATCAAGGCCGCTCAGCATGATGTTGTGCTCACCACCAACGCTAACTGCCAGGTTCATAGCGACCGCTGGCTGATGGCGATGATGCGCAACTTCGGACCTGGTGTTGATGTGGTGCTCGGATATTCGCATTTTGCTCACAAAGAAGATAATCGGCTAGGAAAAACCTATCGTATCTTTGACGACATGATGACCTCGATGCAATGGCTGGTTAGCGCCATCAACGGCAAACCTTACCGTGGCACGAGCGATAACCTCGCCTACCGCAAAGAGCTGTTCTACAAGAATAAAGGCTTCTCTAATTCGCTCGATATGAAGTGGGGCGACGACGACATCTTCGTCAGCGAGATTGCCACTGCACGGAATACTCGCCTAGAGATTTTACCCGCGAGCTTTATGACAGCGCACTACGATGACCTGCCTCACGCTTTCAGCACATTGAAGTCGCGACGCGATTTCACTTCGCATTTTGTGAAGTTCAAGTCGCAGTTCCGCACTCAGGCATTCATGTCGCTGCTTTATTACCTGAGGTTGGCGGCTATAGCTGGAGCCGTTGCGCTGGCTTACACCAACATCGCGGTTATCGTTATAGCTGCGTTGATATTGCTGATTACCTGGTTGCCGTCGATGCTCGTGACCTTCCGCAACTGCTACCTGCTTCACCTGCCGCTGCTGTTCTTCTCTACTCCAGTAATGGTGCTGGTGAGGCCACTCATCAACTGCTACTACAAGATTAAGGGACTGTTCACCCGCAAGAATAACTACACGTCGATAATGTAGTTTTTAGTTCATAGTTTATAGTTCTTGGTCTTCAATTTTCTTAGTAATTTGCTATAATCGTCCATGATTAAGATTCTAAACTCCTGGCGTGGTATTTTTGCTATTTGCATCGTGTGTTTTCACTTTGCAATGCATGCTTTTGACCAGATGGGCTATGCTGGAGTTACGTTCTTTTTCATGCTGAGTGGTTTTCTCGTGTCCTACAAGCGCAGTAGCATTGATTCCTGTAAGCAGTTCTACTGGCATCGCATGAAGCGCATTTTCTCTTTGCACTGGTTAGTGCTTGCGGCAATGATAGTGCTCGATCTTGCCATTATTCATCATTTCCATTACGGCTGGGACTTGCCGCTGCATGTGCTGTTGCTGCAATCTTGGGTGCCCAATGAGGAGGTTTTCTTCAACTATAGCATCCATTCCTGGTTCTTGAGTTCGTTGATGTTTTGCATTATCGTTACTCCATTGCTGTTCAAGTTCTTCAATCGTATGAGTTTGAAAGTGGCATGGAGTGTAGTGATAGCCGCTTGTGCGACAGTAGCTTTCATAGCTCTTGTTACCGATGAGCATTGGCACAGCTACATACATGTTTGTCCAGCCATTCGCTTGGTAGATTATTCTCTGGGTATGCTGCTTGGCGCTACTCTGCGAGAGCGAATCTTGCCTAGCCACATTTCTATGACGCGTGCCACAGTCAACGAGATAGTGCCGCTTGTGGTACTAGCCGCTTTCGGTATAATCCATGCCAGCGGCAATTCTGTTGCTTCGCAGTTAGAGGGTTCTGCTATGTGGTGGCTCCCAGTGTCGATGCTCGTAGTAATGTGTGCCATCCTTAACGGTCATGAGGGCATGATAGGCAAATTATTGATTATTAAACCACTGTTATGGCTTGGAGGAATCAGCTTTGAAATATATATTTTGCAGAAGTTGGTCAATAATCTGTTTGTCTATGCTATATCGCCACTTTTCGGGCACTTTGGTATACTTATTTACAACTATAGCTTTGTTTGCACTTTGCCGCTGTTGCTCTTGACAGCTTGGGGTGTAAATAAACTTATGAAATGCATAATGCACAATTAATAATGCAGAAATGTAGAATTGCTTGGCTCTGGTTTTGAGGAAAAGGGATGTTGATGGTGCTCAAAAAGTGAAGAAATTGCAATAACGGCCCTAAAAATGCGTTATTAAAATAAGTTTTTACCAAAATGAATTTTATTAACGCACGACATATTTCGTTTATCGCTCTGATTTTAATGGCTTTAACTGCTGTGGCTCAGGATAATGACAAAATCTTGAACCGCCAGTATGCCGATATGAAGCGCATCCATTATGGTTTCTCGGTGGGCTGTAATTTCCAGGACCTGCTGATTACAAACAATGGATATGTCAGCGAGGACGGGCAGTCATGGTTTGCCGACATTCCCAATCATTCTCCAGGCTTCTGTGTGAATGTGCTTGCCGATTTGCGTCTTTCGGAGCATTTCAATCTGAGGCTCTCTCCAGGCATGTACTTCGGTAATAAGGTTGTGAAATATTATAATGCCACCCCTCCCGAGGAAGCTCTTGAGCCAAATATTTTCAAGCAGAGTCAGAATGTGAAGGCCACTTACATCGTGGTGCCTCTCGACTTGAAGATTTCGACAAAGCGTTATCACAACATCCGCCCTTATTTCACTACTGGTGTTACTGGTCTATATGATTTGAGCAAGGAGCGCCCTGAGCAGCTGCGTCTCAAGGACTTTGACGTGTTGCTCACTGTGGGCATGGGATGCGACTTCTACCTGCCGTTCTTCAAGCTGTGTCCCGAGGTGAAGTTCTGTTTCGGCTTGAAGAACCTGCTAGAGACCAACCGCCCCGACCTGCAAGATAATCCAGCTATGGAGGTGTTTACCAAGAGCGTGAGCAAAATCAAGAACAACATGGTGGTTGTGACGTTTTATTTTGAATAAAAATGTATATGCGACGATATATAAAGACATTGCTTTTCTCGGTCACGATGTTGCTTGCCGCTAATGGATTCCAAGCGGTAGCGCAAATCGACGCTCAACTCACCCAGTACTGGGCTCTGCCGTCGTATTACAACCCCAGCACAATAGGCAATGTCGATTACATCCACATCACAGCTGGCAGCAAGCTGCAATGGATAGGTGTGAAGCATGCTCCGATGGACTTCATGGCACTTGCCGACATGCCGTTTAAATTTCTCGGCAAGCGTTGGGCCACAGGCTTGGTGCTTCAGCAGGAGAACGTGGGACTTTTCAGCTCGCAAACCGTTGCTGCTCAAATCGCTTGGAAGAAAAAAATGATGGGCGGCTGGCTCAGTGTGGGCGCCCAAGTGGGACTTATAAACCAAACATTCAAGGGCGATAGTATCAGGGTGCCCGAGAACGATAATTATCACACAAGTGCCGACGACGCCATCCCTAAAGGCGTGGTCAACGGCAAAGCGCTCGATGTGGCGGCTGGTGTAACATTCACCCACAAGTGGTTTTGGGTGGCCCTGTCGGGAACTCACCTCACCGCTCCTACCATCAATATGAAAGCTGGCGAAAATGAGGAAGATTTGTATCAGTTCGAAACAGGCCGCAACTTTTATTTGATGGCAGGTAGCAATATTCCTATTAAAAATACGTTAATTGAAATACAGCCGTCGATAATGGTGAAGACCGACACGAAGTTTTGGCAATACGAGGCTACTGCACGTTTTCGCTATAACAAATTTATCTCGGCGGGTGTCGCCTATAGGCACAAAGATGCCGTGAGTGCTATGATTGGAGTGGAGTTGAAGAATTTCTTTGTCGGCTATGCCTATGACTTCCCCATCTCGGCGATGAATAAGGCCACTCACGGCAGCCATGAGTTGTTTTTGAACTATAATGTGAAACTCAACTTGGGCGAAGTAAACAAGAACAAGCACAAGAGCATTCGAATCATGTGATGCTCGGCGATTGATAAACAACACATATTTAAATAGATAACATATTCTATAGTATATATGAAAAAGTTATTGATTTTTTTCTTTACGATAGTAGTGCTGGCATCTTGCAGCGGAGTTCGTAAGTCTCTCAACAGCGGTGGCGGTGAAGTCACTGGTGTTGGAGCTGTCACTTTTAATGAGCCCACCCCTTATGGCATGGTGCTCATCGATTGTGGCTCAATGAAAGAAGGTCCCGCTATGCGCGACTCACTTTGGGGTATCGACTCCACAGCAAGAGGCGTGAGCGTTGATGCCTTTTGGATGGACGAGAACGAGGTTACCAACAGCAAATACAAGCAGTTTGTGTATTGGGTTCGTGACTCGATTATCCGCGAGCGTCTTGCTGACCCAGCCTACGGAGGTAACGAGGAGTTTAAAATCGAGGAGGACAAAGAGGGTAACCCCATCAAGCCCCATCTCAACTGGAGCCGCAATATCCCTTGGAAGAACCCAAGTGAGGACGAGGAGCGCGCTATTGAGAGCGTTTATCGCACCAACCCCATTACCGGCAAGAAGGAACTTGACCCCCGTCAGATGAACTACCGCTATGAGGTGTATAATCTCACTGAGGCCGCCAAGCGCCGCAACCGCTTTGACCCCACTACACGTGACTATAACACCGACCACGCTGTGCCCACAACTAACCCAACTATCAGCAAGGACACCGCATTTGTCGATGACGATGGCCGCATCATCCGCCAGACCATCACTCGTCCGTTGCAGAGTGAGTTTGACTTCGTGAACACCTATATCGTAAATATATTCCCCGATACAACTTGCTGGATCAACGACTTTGAGAACAGCTACAACGAGCCTTACGTGCGCATGTATTTCGCTAACGGCAACTTCAACAGCCACCCCGTAGTGGGCGTAAGCTGGGAACAGGCCAACGCCTTCTGCCATTGGCGCACCGAGTTTCTCAAAAAGTCGCTGGGCAAAGAGGGTGTTTATATCGAGCCCTTCCGCCTGCCCACCGAGGCCGAGTGGGAGTATGCCGCTCGTGCAGGCAAGAACGAGAACATCTATCCATGGGACGGCAACATACCGCTCACCGAGGATGAGGGATGCTTCTATGCCAACTTTAAGCCAAATGAAGGTAATTATGTGCGAGACGGAAGCATCATAACGTCGCCCGTTGGGACTTATGAGCCCAACGACAACGGACTCTTTGATATGGCAGGTAATGTGAGCGAGTGGACCTCGACAAGCTACACTGAGAGCATCGACCGCATGACCAACGACCTCAACCCGGAGTACCGCTACAACGTGGCAAAGGAAGACCCCTACAAGATGTCACGCAAGATTGTGCGTGGCGGTTCGTGGAAAGACGTGGCTCACAACATCAGAAGTGATATCCGCATGTGGGAATACCAGAACGAGCAACGCTCCTACATTGGCTTCCGCTGCGTGAGAACCAAGGTGGGATTTGTGAAGTCGAAACGCAAAAACAACTGCTGTAACGACTAATACTTAACGACAATAACACATAACATAGCAATAATATGGCTACTGACAAGCAAACTACAAAAATTCAGCGCAAGAGAAAAAGGCAGATGATAACCCAGCGCTTTTTCAACTTCGCCTATAGTATAGGTGCTGCAATTGTGATCTGGGGTGCACTTTTCAAAATCTTACACATGCCGTGGGGTAACTTCCTCTTGACAATCGGTATGGGAACAGAGGTGCTGATGTTTATCATTACCGCTTTTGAGCGTCCCGAGAAAGAATATCACTGGGAAGACGTTTTCCCGATTCTCGATAGTGGCGATCCAGAGGACCGTCCCGACTTTGAAGGCGGAGTTGGCGGAATAGGAGGCAACATTACCATCAATGGCGACATCAGCGGAGCCGAGGGTGGAGAAATTGCCATTGCCGCACAAGCACCCGAGCAGCAATCGCCAGGAACGGTAATCAGAGTCAATGACTTGCCAAGTGACGGCGCGCCTGCTGTGGTAGCAAGTCCTGAGGTTGCCGAGGCGATAGCCACTATGAGTCAGGAAGAGGTGAAAGCCGTTATGGGTCTGCCTCAAGGCCTCCAACTCACCGACGAGGAGACACAGTCGTTGAGCGAGAGCATCGCTCGCATGAACGCTGCCAGCGACCAACTCTCGAAGATGGCAGAGCTCACCGAGGCCACTCAGCAATATCTGAGTCAGATGGCGACCATCAGCGAGCAGATGCAGCGCTTGGGTGAGACCACTACCGCCCTCAATGAGGTGCAGCAGCAGCTTCTCGGCAGTTATGAGGCCATCACCAGCAACAGTCAGAATATCTCTCAGAATACCACTGGCTATGTAGAGCAGATGGAGGCCCTGAACCGCAACGTTACTGGCTTGAATACCATCTACGAGATACAACTCAAGAGTATCTCGTCGCAGCTCGACAGCATCGACCGCGTGAACAGCGGCTTGAAGGACATTCGCGATATGTATGAGAAGTCGGCAGCCGAGAGCGCACGCTATTGCGACGAGACCGAGAAGATGGCTCACTACATGAAGCAGCTCAACTCGGTATATGAGAAGATGATTAATGCTATGACGGTGAATATGTATCAGCCCATGCCAGGTGGCATGCCCGCTATGCCCGTCAATATGCCACAGCCCGACAACACTAACGGCATGATGGCTAACAATAATGTAGAATAATATAGTTTTTAGCAAATGGCTACTGGAAAAAATCAGTCACTGGCGAAGATGTCGCCACGCCAAAAGATGATAAACCTTATGTATATCGTCTTGACGGCCATGCTTGCGCTCAATGTGTCGAATGATGTGCTTAACGGCTTCAGCCAGGTGGAAGAGGGCTTGAAGCGTTCTAACCGCACCATCACCGCGCGCAACATGCAGATAATGGCTCAACTCCAGGCTTTTTATAACGAAGACCAAGAGCATGGTCTTCCACTGATGAATTCGGGCAACGAGGTAAGAAATGTCACCGACAGCTTATATGACTACATCGAAGAACTTAAAGAGATGATTGTCAAAGAAGCCGATGGCCCAGGAGCCGATGTGAATCACATCAAGAACCGCGACAACCTCGATGCTGCCACTATAGTGATGCTCTCGCAAGACACCAAGCGAGGCACTGACCTGAGAATGCGCATCAACCGCTTTAAGAGTTATATATCTAAATATGTAGATGATCCTGAAAAACTTCGCAACATTGAGCAAGCGCTTTCTACCGAGCCGTTCAAGGGCAACGCCGACATCAGCAACAAGAAGACGTGGGAAGAGACGATGTTTGAGAATATGCCCACTGTGGCAGCCATCTCGCTGCTTAGCAAGCTTCAGAACGATGTGCGCTATGCAGAGGGTGAGGTGCTCAATCACCTGCTCAAACTCACCAATGTTGAAGACCTCAGTGACCTGAAGGTTAACTGGGTGGATGCGTTTGTAATTCCTCAGTCGAGAGTGGTGATGCGTGGTTCGAAGTACCAGTCGCAGATTGTGCTCGCTGCCATCGACTCTACACAGCGACCCGTTGTGTATGTTAACGGTACACGACTGAGCAACAACAAGGGCCTCTATGAGGTTACCGCAAGTCAGTCGGGTAACTTCGACTACTCAGGTTATATCGAGGTGGTGGGACAAGACGGCCAGCTCATCAAGCGCGACTTTAAGTCGAGCTACACCGTTATCGACCCAATCGCCACAGTGAGCGCCACCATGATGAATGTGTTCTACACAGGTATCGACAATCCGGTATCTATCTCGGTGCCAGGAATCGGTAACGGAACCGTGAGCGCCACTATGAC
>JAFZUL010000087.1 GCA_017618355.1 Muribaculaceae bacterium | reverse complement strand
GTGTGCTCGCTGGCGTTGAGGACGACGTCCAGGCCGAGGAATCACATTACACTAAGCCCGAGGAGGTTATCGACTTCGCTACCCGAACAGGCTGCGACTCTCTGGCAATCTCTATTGGTACCAGCCACGGCGCTTACAAGTTCAAGCCCGAGCAGTGCACCCGCGACCCACAGACAGGCAAGCTCGTTCCTCCCCCATTGGCATTCGACGTTCTCGACGCCATCATGGAGAAACTTCCAGGCTTCCCCATCGTGCTTCACGGCTCATCTTCAGTTCCACAGGAGTATGTTGACATTATCAACACTCACGGAGGCAAGATGCCCGATGCAGTAGGCATCCCCGAGGAGCAGCTCCGCAAGGCCGCCAAGAGTGCAGTTTGCAAAATCAACATCGACAGCGACAGCCGTCTCGCCTTCACAGCAGCAGTACGCAAGGTATTCGCTGAGAAACCAGGTGAGTTTGACCCACGCAAGTATTGTGGTCCTGCTCGCGACGAGATGACCAAGCTCTACAAGCACAAAATCATCGAAGTGCTTGGCAGCGATGGCAAAGCAGAGTAATTTCTGCGTAACATGACCAAAAAGAAAACTCACGGGCAACACAGTTCGTGAGTTTTTTGGATAAAATGCTCACGCTCGCAAAGCATTGAGCAAGCTCAGCTTTTCTCGCTTAATCGCATTTTTGTCAAGAAATAGCTCATTATTCCTATAAAAATAGTATTTTTGCAGATTGATTGATAAGACGGAATAATTATGACACAAGAACAGTTAGAAATGAATAGCCAATTATTTGGACTATTACAAAAGATATGCTCTAATGAGGCGTTGATGGTAAAAGGCATCAAAGCTCTTCAGGGTGTGCTTAATAGCAAGGATAAAGACGACACCTTAATGACCGAGGAAGAGTTTAACGAAAAGCTCAATCGTGGAATAAAGGCATATGAATCAGGCGAGTGCAGCACTATGCTCGCTAATGAAGATTTAACTGCATACTTGAAACGCAGAGGATATGAGTTATAGTATAACAATATCTCCCGAAGCCGAAAAAGACATTGTAATTCTTGCCAAGACAGAGCCCAAGTCTTTTCTGAAAGTGCAAAAACTGATTGACGAACTTCGAGAACACCCTACCACTGGAACAGGACATCCCGAGCAACTCAAAGGTCAGCCCGAAGGAAGATGGAGCCGACGGATTACAAAAAAACACAGACTTGTATATCAGATATTTGAGAAAGAAATTGTAGTCTTGGTTTTATCTGCTTGGGGACATTATAATGATAAATAACAAAGTTGAGAATAATAGATTTTATATGAAGAAAATTTTCTATATCTGCACATTTTTCGTTGCTCTTGTGGCGCTTTGCTCATGTGGCAGCAAAGATAAGGGTGTTTATCCTTTTAAGGAGGAGGCCAAATATCTTATAGTGAGACTGCAGGGCAGCGACAAGTGGAGCATTATCAACATTGAGAATGGCGACGTGGTTGCCAAGAACACTATCAGCGGCATGCCTTCGGCAGTGCATGAGGATATGTTCTACGTCTATGACAACGAGACTGCTCGCATCAACTATTATAACGTTAATGACTGCTCAAAGCCTGTAAACAGCGAGCCTTACTGCTCAGCGACGAGTTTCAACGGCGGGTATGCCGTAGCCTGTCTGCCTGGAGAGGACCTGCAGGTGATCGACAAGAACTGCCAGACTGTGAAGAAGCTGCCGCCAAGCATCAATTCGGCGTCGATGTTCCTCGGCGACCTCGCTATCGTTAAAGACGACATGGGGTTGAGCGGTTTTATCGATACTAAGGGCGACACTGTGATAAGCCCACATCTTGGTCTCGCCAACGCCTTCCTCTTCGATGACGCTGCATTGGTATCGGAGAGTCAGGTTGCCGACACTACAGCTGTGTCGAGTCTGGTGGTTATCGACAAGAAAGGCGAGAAGCTGTTTGACTTCGACAGCGAGAAATACCTGCCCATCAACCGCTATTTCATCAATGGTACCCTCAAGGTGATGCTGGCAAAAGACCAGAAAATAGTATATCTCGACAAGAAAGGCAAAGAGACAAGCGACACTCTGGCTTTGCCCAAGAAGATAAGAGACGCCAATTACCGCGACGTGAAGCATGTGGGCAATGACCGCTACATGGTCATCAAGGGCGACCGCATGGGACTCGTGGATAACAATAACGATTCGCTTATCAGCATCAAGTATGATGGTATTGTCAATCTAACTCCAAGTAGATTTATCGTTGCCCAAGACTCGGTAATGATGATTGTTGATGAAAAAGGCAAACAGGTGGGCAAAGCCAAGTTTGTTGACTTCATCGATAGCAACAATTTCGAAGAGGCGGCTGGTCGAGGATATGTGAACCCCGCAAAGGTGGCGGCTACTATGCTGCAGCTATTTGACAAGGATGCCGTGTTCAACGTGCGCAAGGGTGCAACGTTGATGGAGATAAACCAGGCGGTGGGAATGAACCCCGATAATTACGTGGGCGCTACCGACCTTACGGGTCCGCTGCCGCCAGTGATTATCACCTATCATTTCGACCGAGAGATAGCCTCGCTAAAAGCTGCTGCGCCGAGTGCCGGCGACAGCATTGCGTCGACTGCTCAGTCTTCGGCCCAGTTTAACTACAACGCTGTGGTTCGTGGTGTGACGCTTCAGTTCCCCGTCAGGGAGTGCAAGCCAGGCACCGAGGAGGAGATATTGCAGCTTATCACCCAGCAGATGGGCAAGAAGGGATTTGGCATCAATGACGACGGCACTTTCACCAGCGACGACGGCTGCGTGGTGGTGATGGGTTATGAGAAGGGTGTGTTCCAGTTGAACTACTACTTCAACGCCTCCGAGGTGAAACCTCTGCCACGAGAGAGCCGAACGAGCTAATGCACAATCTAGAATGTTTAGTTAGTATAAAGAATAAAACCCCGCTCCGATTCCGAAATATGGCATGATTTTTGCTCCATTTAACTTAGAACATTAATAACTTAAAACTTACAAAATCATGTCCTGCTTAAGAGTTATATTTGCTATCATCTTTCCGCCACTGGCTGTGATTGACAAAGGCTGTGGGTCATTTCTTATCACATTCATCCTCACTTGCTTTGGATGGGTTCCTGGTGTGATTGCCGCCCTTGTGATTCTAAACAACAAGGACTCATAATTTGGCTTTCAACCAAGGGTTATGGCAATGAAGAATTAAAGCGCCGTCAGGCGCAGAGTTATCACTTAAAACTTATAAAAGTTGTCCTTAACTAGAAAGATATTGGCTGTTGTGTTTCCGCCCTTTGCCGTAGTTGACAAGGGATGCGGCACTTATCTTGTCGCTTTCGTTCTCACGTGCTTGGGATGGATTCCTGGTGTGATATACGCTTTTGTCGTGCTCAAACGCGAGCAGCGCATGCAGGGCGATAATTCTCATCAGGTGAGCAAGATGCAGAATAGCCGCTCGTCAAACACTAGCCAGCACTCAGCAGGAAACAGAAGCAACTTGGGCAATGGCACCTCGCAGCAGTCGCCATTCGACCGTCCGCGCAGGATGTCTAACAATAATCAGTCAGGAGGCTGGCAAGGCTGGTGACAATGGAAAAGGACCAACATATCATTGACATGCTTGAGCAGCGCGACATTAAACCCACCGCGATGCGCATCCTCGTTCTCAAAGCGATGACCAGTTGCGATGACGCATTCTCGCTGCAGAGCCTTGAAGACAAGCTTGACACAGTGGATAAATCCACGATTTACCGCTGCATTACCTTGTTTCTTACCCATCACCTCATCCATGCCATAGACGACGGCACAGGTTCGCTCAAGTATGCCGTGTGCCACGCCGACTGCCACTGCGGCGAGGAGGGTGAGCACCTCGACGACATGCACGCCCATTTCTACTGCGAGCGTTGCCAGCGTACCTTCTGCCTGAGCCGCATCGCCGCGCCTGTGGTGGCGTTGCCAGGGAACTTCGAGGTTCACAGCATCAATTATGTGCTCAAAGGCCTGTGTCCGCAGTGTAGCGAGCTGCAAGCTTCACAAAACTGATTTTGAAACTTCTATGCTTTTAGCGCATTTGTCTATAAAAACACCTTACTCACCCATTTTTGGTAGGTTTTCAGAAAACAATAATTAAACTAATGTGGTAAAAAATGGTCAATACAATACATTGTCGGCCACATACAAGGTTGATGATATAGAAAATTTAATCACAAACATTAAAATATAACGAATATGAAAAGTAAATTTTATCACGTATTATCAAGTGTGGCGCTCTTGGCGGCAATCATAGCTCTCGCAGCGCCAGCTTCGGCACAAGGTCGAAGACCAGGTGGACATGGATCAGGTGGCGGTAGCGACCGCCCAAGATCGTCGATGCAACAGTCTTCTTCATCGAGTAACCATTCCGACCGCAGCGTATCGGCACCACAATCACGCCCAAGTAGCAGCAACCGCAGCGCTGCACCGGCACCTCAAACTCGCCCAAACACACCCAGTAGCCCAAGCAACCGTGGCAGCTCGCAGAGTATGGGCAATTCTAACAACCGTCCGTCGTACTCGCCTAGCGGTGGCGATAACCGTCCTCGTGGTGGTAGCAACCATGGTGGCGGCAATAACGGCGGCGGAAGAAACCATGGCGGCGACAACAAAGGCTATCAAAACCAGCGTCCCAACGCCAACCCTGGCCGTCCTGAGAACAACAGCAATTACAACGATAACAATCGCATCTATCAGCCTGGCAACCAAGCGGACAAGGGCAAAGGAAGCGTGATCCCCGGCAACGGCAACAACCGTCCTGGCGGCAATAATGGTGGTGGTAACACTCGTCCTGGTGGCGGTAACGACCGTCCCGGTAACGGAAATGTGACACCTGGCAATGGCAACCATCGTCCCGGTGGAAACGGAGGCAACCATGGTGGGGGCAATGTGAACCCTGGCAATGGCAACCATCGTCCCGGTGGAAATGGAGGCAATCACGGCGGCAACTATCGCCCTGGCAATGACCGTCCAGGCGGCCCAGGCAACAGCCGTCCCGGTGGACAAGGTGGATATGGCCGTCCTGGTGGTCCACATCACGGTGGCATCAACCACGGTGGCCCACGCCCCGACTATAACCGCTATCGCTGGCACAGCAGTGTTCGTCCTCGCGGACCACGCGACCGCTGGTACGACTATTACCGCTACAACCGCTGGAGCTGGCATGCCCCAATCGCTCCTCCTTTCCGTCAGTGGCGTCCACGCTTAATATGGTACTATCGCCCAATCATTCCTACTGGCTACCGTTTCTATGTATCGGCGCCAATTATCTCGGGAGTTCTGGGATTGGAGTTTGGCACCTATCTCGATGCTTCGCTCAACTACCTGTACTATAACGGCTATGACATCGACGGATATCAGGACAATGTGGTTTATCTGCGCGACGTGAACATGATGGGTTACAGCTGGCCCGATGTGATGCTGCAATACGACACCAATGGTGGTATGTGCTACGCTGAGTTTGTCACCTCAACCTCTTATCAGGATGACTACCGCTTCCGCAGCCTATATAACTCGCTGTGCAACACCTTTGGAACACCTATCACCAGCGGCAACGGCCACTTCTCGTGGTACGGACGCGACGGCAGCGGATTTGTGAACCTCAACACCATGTATGACGGTGGACGTTACTTCACAGTGCTCACCTTTGGAGCATAAAACTTGACATTTATAACTTAATATTATTCCTTTTCATATTTCGCTCAACAATGGCGTCGTTTCAAGTATCCTTGAAGCGGCGCCTTTCGTTTTCTTGTCCTCTTCTATTGCTTTATTCCATTTTTCTGTGTAATTTTGCACTGATGATTATCTGCAACACTACATATCATGTGGAGTGCTCCATTAGCGGTGAGTTTATAGACTGGATAAAGCAGGAATTCCTGCCGCGAGCCACAGAGAAAGGCCTAGTTAGCCATCCCAGGCTCATGCGGCTTATGGGGCACAACGAGGGTGGGGCATGCTTTGCGCTACAACTGCAAGCCGACTCGCTCAGGCTCTTGCAGCAATGGAATCAGGAAGTGGGCAAAGCGCTGCATCAGGCGATAATTGATCGATTTGGCGATAAGGTGGCAGGGTTTACCACCTTTATGGAGAACATCGACATTTAGCATAATGGAAAAGAACGTTTTTGACAAAATAATAATAGGCATAGACCCGGGCACCAGCGTCATGGGATATGGACTGCTGGGAGTGGCTAACGGTAAGCCATCGCTCATAGCTATGGGTGTGTTGCAACTCAATAAGATGGACGACCACTACATGAGACTGCGGCGCATCTACGAGCGCGTACTGAGCCTTGTTGAGGAGTTCTTGCCCGACGAGATGGCGATAGAGGCACCGTTCTACGGCAAAAACGTGCAGTCGATGCTCAAGCTGGGGCGAGCGCAAGGCGTTGCGATGGCGGCAGCACTCTCCAGGCAGGTTCCTATCACGGAGTATGAGCCCCGCAAAATTAAAATGGCAATCACCGGTAATGGTGCCGCCAGCAAAGAGCAAGTGGCGATGATGCTCCAGCGACAGCTTAACATTGACCCCGCCACTATGCCCGATCTCCTTGATGCAACCGACGCCCTCGCAGCGGCCCTATGCCACTATTACGAAAGCAAAAAGCCTTTCCCCACAACAGATTCTAAATCCTGGAAAGACTTTATCAAAAAACACCCCGAAAGAATAGCAAAACGGCAAACTGGCGAAGCCGAAAACTAGCGTAGCGACCAACTAGCGCGCAGCGCGGCAAACTAACGAAGTAGCAAACTAGCGCTCAGCACTAAAGTTCACTATAATGGAATGTTATCAGGTCGATGATTTTTCTTGCTGCGTCGTTTTTGTCCTCACATTCATGCAGTTTTGCCTCGGTGTTTGTCAGTTGGCAGAAGATTAGTGGATACCAGCATGGAGTATGCAGGTGGCTCTCAGTCTCCTCATCCTCGTTATGCTTGACATAAAACAGATGAATGAATTTCTTTAGCGAGTTGGCATACATGATTTCAGCAATGGTACCAGGGCATGACGCTTCATCGAGCACAAAAATAGCATCGGTGCAATTCTCTATCATCTGCTTTTCACACATAATGATATCCTCGGCCTTCATGCTCTCGGCCTCGAAATAGAAAGGACCTATGTATAGAACGTTGTCATTAATAAGCACACCATTCATGTCCTTGGGTTTGAGCAAGGTCTCTATGCTGCCTAGAATTTGCGCCCTATAGTCCTCAGCAGCTGCGATATCAAAGTCGTCGTCACGATAGTCAAAGCCAAAAGCGCCTCCGAAAAAAAGTTTATACTGTGTATCCATAATGGTTATGTTTGGTAATCATGCTGTTTTCTGCCACAAAGATAATGAATATTTCTAGAAACTCAAAACTTAGAGTTTGCTTTTTACTTTATTATAAGGTGTGGCTAATTCAACATTCCGCATTTAGTGTTCTGAATTCTGCATTCAACATTCTGCATTGTGCATTCTGCATTCCTTGAGGTATGGGTACAAAAAAAGGGTAAGAAGACTACATCGCGCCGCTACAACCTGTTACCCTTGCTTCGGTCAAGACCTGGGGGATTGGCAGGGAGCTGGCCGTGTAGGACTTACCCGGCTGCAAAGGTACAACATTTTTTGTTACTGACAAATTTTTTGGGGAAATCTTTGCCACAACTGCTTCAAATTGATAGGCAACCGCAATTGACGTATAAAAAATTGTTTATCCTACCTCTATCATCTCATTGAGGTTGAAGCCTTCTTCGCCGCCGTGAGTAAGATAGCCCATCTGGTTGGTTAGCAGGGTAGTGTTTCCCACGCGGGTGCCACGCTTGGCGTTCCAATGTGTGTGGCCGAAAATCCAGTAATCGATGTTGCTTTTCTTGATAAAAACTTCGAGGTCAACGACAAAAGCCGACGACAAGCCGTTGTCATCATATCTCGGGTCTTCAGCGATGATGGGGCAGTGGTGGGTTACTACCACTTTGTGCGGAGCAGTGGATTTGCTGAGCGCGTCTTTGAGCCAAGTGAAGCATTTGTCATGAGCGCGGGCATAGTCAGTGGCAAGGAGCAGGTGGTCACCAAAGACGATGCGTCGGCAGTCGTTCATCCCCATCTGGACCGCAGCAAGCGCATCATCGCTGATGCGGCTCCACAACGTGGTGAAAAAGATTTCGGTGTCGCCCAGAGTTATGCTGCGGTTGTTGATGTAGGTGACGTTCTTGCGTAAGGGGTAAGTGAAGTTAGTGAGTGTGGATAGCACATCAACGCGGTTATAATATTCATGGTTACCCGGTACGATAAACGTGTGTGCATAATGGTCGCTGCACCACTCCCAGAAGGGGTGCTCGCTCATCAATTTCTCCCCAAAAAGAAGAATGTCGCCTGCTAGGACAAGGATATCACCCGCCACCTCAAGAGGATGTTCCTTGAGGTAACGGGTGTTTTCCTTAAACTCTAGATGCAAGTCGCTTGCATATTGGATTCTCATTGTGAGAAAATCAATTATTATTTTGCTTGAAAAATTTGATTATATCGCACTTGGTTATATAGTCGGCATTGGGGTCACCGTCAGTGTTGGCAAACTCGAGCAGTCTTTCCAATGCACGTATGTGTGGATATTGTTCATTGTCTAGGGAGTAGGTGAATTTTTTAGTATCCCAATCATAGTTGCTTACTACACAGTATCCAAAGTTCTCGGCAGTGATGAACGATTGAGCAAAGATGCACTTCTGTTTGAGGTCAATGCTCTCGGTGTCGTGTTCAGTAGTGTAGAGCAGTCGGCGTGCTGTGCCGATGAAGTCAAATTCGCTGCGCAGTTTCTCGGAATATGCACCGTTCTGGTAGTGCGCCAAATACCAGCAGTCACCCTTGTGGCTTGCCTGATATAGCATGTTCGCCTTTTTATATAGTAGCTGATTGCGCTCTTCGCCGGTGCTGTTGGCAATCTGATTGTCAAGTGCTACCATGTCGCGGCAATATTGCAACTTGGCGTTAGATTTCACTGGCGTGTTCACTTCGTCCAGGAAGCTCAGGAACTGGCGTTTCATCCATATTACCTCATTATAATTCTTGTGAGCCATGTAGTAGCTGATACCTTGCTCTGAGATGTAGCTCAGCGGCACTTGCTCGAGGTAATTGATTGCAGCCTGGAACTCGCCCTCACGCACAAGCTTAGTGCCCATCATGTCGTTGAACTTGGTGTTGTCGATGCTGCAATAAGAAGCCACCCATTTCTCAAATGCGTTGTTGGTGCCGTTGTCGAGATAATACTTGAAGCCCTCAAACTCGCTTGAGCTTAGCGTGTCGAGCTGGCAGCTGTACTCTGAAGTGTAATCGTTGGTGTGTTCTGCCATGCCAAGCAGTGCTGTCGCTTGGTTAGGCATGCCCCAACGGTAGTATTGTGGAACTAAGGCGTCATAGGTGACACGCTCAAACACGTCGTGGTAATGTTGGTCGGTGGCAATGTTGTCTTTGTCATATCCAGCCTTCTGCTCGAGCCATTTATACTCGCCAAGCATATAGTCGAAGTATTCGTCGGTAGGTTTTGCGCTTTTGATGCTAGCTAGCATCAAGCAGGCACGGGCGTTGTCCTTCATGCGCTGTGTGCCTTCAAGGGTTTGAGCGTTAGTGAGCTGCCTTATGGCATCTTCTTGATTTCCTGCCATATAGTTTATAAATCCGCGGGCAGCCTCCCACATTGCTGGAGATTTGGTCTTCTTCTCATCAAGAACTTTACCAGCGAAGACGATGAAATCGTTCATCTCGTTCTCATAGATGCCAGTAGCCTCCACATAACGCATATACTCTGGGTTGCTGCCGTTGTCGAGGGTCTCCTGAGTGTTGTTCACAAAGTCCTGAACGAGGAAGATAAGTGTAGGGGAGTTGGGATTGGTGGCATATTCCTCTTTTATGCCCTTGAGGTTGCGTTTCTTGCGCATGCAGTATTTGATGCTGTTCATGTCGCCAAGTTCGGCATATATCTCGCACGCCTTGTCCTTTTTGCCAGTGTTGAAGAGAGCGCCGGCGTAGATGTCCTTCATCCAACGTTTATAAACGTTGTCCTTGAGTTTGCTGGCGGTCTTCTCCCAATAGCTGATGTTAGCCTGATGATTCTGGGCTGTCATGTTGCAGCGCATAACCAGCAAGGCATACTGGTTCTTGTACTTGGTACCCTTATAGGCCTGTGCCTGTTTGAGCACCTGTTGTAATGCCACTTTGCGCTGTGCTAGCTGCTCTTTTGTGGGATAGTTCCACTCGTTGTCGTCGCTGCCGTCGTTGTTGAGATACTTCACTAGCAGACGCAGGTAGTTAAGAGTCTCAGTGTCGCCACGTTGACGAGCGGTCTTGATAATTAGATTGTCGCTCTTGTCGAAGTCCTCGGGTTTGACCATGTCGAGTATGTCGCAGGAATATTCTGCCGAATCATCGCCAGTGTCAGTGTAATCAACCCAATACTGCTTTGTCTCTTGTGAGAATGGATTCTTCATCAAGTCACGGTTAAACACGCTGAACATGTAGTAATTGGGTCTTATCCAACCGCCGCATGCCCACGCTTGCAGTGTGGCCACCGCAAGCAAACTAAGGATTAAAAATTTTTTCATAATCACTTGGTGAGTAATTGTTTATACTGCTATTATTTAAATGGTAAATTATAACTTGGTCGTTGATGCCAGGTCGCTCGTGGCTCAAGGCATCATGCACTTGGACTAAAGTAGTGGCGTCGGGTTTAACCACCATCACCGTGTCTCCGGCATTTAGATAGGTAAAAGTGCTGTTGCTGCTAAGATAGTTAGGCAAGTCGATACTGCTGATGACAACATATTTCCCATTGCCCACAGGCTGATAGAGTGTGGTGTCGCTAAGATCCTCGCTGTAGAGGATGTCGCGGAACTTGTCGCCAGTGAACAGTAGTTGCCATCCGAAGTTGGGGTAGGCGGCGCACAGCGGCAGGCTGTAGCCAGCCAAGTATTTGAGATAAGGCTCCACGTCGCGCTTGTCGAGGATGGGGTTGCGCTGCTTGCTGTTCTTGAGCTCGCCAGTGTTATACATCATCAGTACTCCGTAGTCAACAGGAGGCGGTGTCATCGAAAGTTGATGCAGCCTAATAGTAGCGCTTAGCTTCATACCTTTTTCGGCTAGCAACTGGCGCACCTGCTCAAGGAACTTGAAATAGGCGTCTTGTGTCTTGACAGTCCAGTCGCAGTCGATTTGTATCTCTTTTACTCCTTTGATGTCGTTGGTTTCGTTCATCTGCAACACTCTGTCAACTAATAGCGGGGCTATGGTGTCGATGCCATTGTTGACGCAGTTGTTCACAATGAAGATTGTGGGTATAACCTCGATGCCTGCAGGGATAGAATCTTTGAATTCGATAGTGGCATTAGGTCTCAGTAGTCCTTTGGCATTGACCACTACATCAAAATATCGCACATACAATTTTTCTATCTTATAATCTGAAAGAAATTGTCTCTCCACATCGTCAAGACGAAACGCAGTGCGCCAGAAATAAACCGCTGGCTTAGGGTTGTCAATAGCCTTGCGCTCAGGCTTGCATCCAACCATTGCCAGCAAGGTGGCAATAAGGAAGAGGTATGTTATGTGTTTTTTCATATTTTCAGATTAATCAGAAAAATAAGTTGTTTTTAAATTTTTGCCGTACCTTTTTTTGGAAGAAAATGGTATAGCGCTCCGTTCCACGTTCCATCTTCTACGTTCCACGCGCCGAAGGCGCTTATTTCAGCTCGGCGAGGGCTGCTTTGATGCGGGCTACAGCCTCGATGATGTTCTCATCGCTGGTGGCGTAGCTCATGCGCAGGTAGCCTGGGCAGCAGAAGGCATCGCCAGCCACGCTTGCCACATGGGCCTTCTCGAGCAGGTAGATGGCGAGGTCGTTGGCGTCGTTGATGACGGTGTCGCCACAGCGTTTGCCAAAGAACGCCTCAACTCGTGGGAATACATAGAACGCTCCATGAGGCACTTTCAGCTCAATGCCTGGAATCTCCTGGAGCAGACCTGTAATGAGGTCGCGGCGGCGCATGAACGCCTGGCGCATATCCTCAACACACTGCTGTGGACCACGGTAAGCAGCCTCGGCTGCTTTCTGGGCGATAGACGAGGCGCCGCTAGTATATTGACCTTGCAGTTTGTTCACCGCTTTGGCAAGCCATAGGGGAGCGGCAACGTAACCTATGCGCCATCCAGTCATGGCGTAGGCCTTAGACACACCATTGATTACAGCCACGCGGTCTTTCAGTTCGGGGAACTGTGCAAACGACTCATGCTTGCCCACATAGTTGATGTGCTCATAAATCTCGTCGGCGATAATCATCACCTGTGGATGACGTGCCAGCACAGCAGCAAGAGCAGCTAGTTCATCTTTACTGTAAATGCTGCCGCTAGGGTTAGATGGTGAGCACAGTATAATAAGTTTCGACTTCTCGGTGATGGCATTCTCCAGTTGCTCGGGAGTGATCTTGAAATCGGTCTCGATGGTTGCAGGCACCAGCACGCTCTTGCCTCCGCACAGGTTCACCATCTGCACATAGCTTACCCAGGCTGGGGTGGGGATAATCACCTCATCGCCAGGGTTGACGAGGCACAGCACAGTGTTGCAAAGCGACTGTTTGGCACCATTGCCCACCACAATTTGCTCGGGAGCAAAATCCAGATTATTTTCGTTTTTGAGCTTGTCGCTGATAGCCTGTCTTAGTGACAGATATCCTGGCACTGGTGAGTAGAACGAGAAGTTGTCGTCTACAGCCTTCTTTGCTGCCTCCTTAATGTGGTCGGGTGTGAAGAAATCGGGTTCTCCAACGCTAAGGTTAATAACGTCAATACCTTGAGCCTTAAGTTCTGTACTTTTTTGTGACATCGCCAGTGTAGCCGATGGCGACAGCGCTTGAAGTCTTTGCGAAATAAAATCCATAGTTGTTTTAAGTTGTTATTATGTGTGTTGTAAGTTATGAGTTGTCAGTTATCAGTTGTAAGAAAATTCTGCATTCTGAATTCAGCATTCTGCATTATCTTATCGTTTCTTATTTTTGCTTTTTTTCTTGCTGCTTTTCTTCTCCTCTTGGGGTGCGGCTTTTGACTTGATGGTAGTGGGGTCGATGCCCCATTCTGGATCTTTCTTGTTGGCGCGCAGGTAGTTCATGCCAGCAATGATGGCTTTGCGTCGCTTTTCCATATATTTGCTGGGATTGGCGGAGTCAAACTTCAGCGGATTGGGTAATGTGGCGGCTATGAGCGCCGCATCTCTTTGCGTTAGTTCGCTGGCAGTTTTGTGGAAATTCTCGTTGGCGCACGCCTGCACGCCATATATGCCGTCGCCCATTTCAATGGAGTTGAGATAGACCTCCATTATGCGCTCTTTGCCCCATATTTTTTCTATGAGGAAGGTGAAATAAGCCTCCAGACCCTTCCTGACCCAGCTATGCCCTTGCCAAAGGAACACGTTTTTTGCGGTCTGTTGAGAGATGGAACTGGCACCACGCTCTTTGCCGCCCTCGAGGGCAACAAGTCGTGCTTGGAGTATGGCCTTCTCGTCAAAGCCGTTATGCTCCATGAAGTGGGCGTCCTCGCTGCTGATTACCGCAGCCGGCATGTGCTTCGAGATTTGGTCCAAATCCACCCACTGATGCTTAATCCGTGGATCCTTCCCGTCAATATACTGTTCACAATATCTGATATACATCAGCGGAGTGCGATAAACTGGCACCCATTTAAACGCTATCACAGCAAGTATCGACGAGACAAAGAAGAAAATGAGGATGTTGCGGACCCAAATCCATAGCCTGTTCCATATATATTTCACATCTTTGAACATAAAATGTCAATCTCTTTTTTACTGCCTACAAAGATATCTATTTTCTTCGACTTATTATGTATAATGTGGCATTTTTTTTCAACTATTAGAAGATTATTGATTTGTTTGTGAATTTTCCTCACAAATATTCTTGTTTTTGGGTTATTATCGTATATCTGGATAAATTAGGCTGCGTCTCGGAAAAACTCAAATAAATTTGGTTTTTCTCTCGACTTGCACTAATTTTGCCGATTAATTGGGATATTAGCCTCTTGGCTTTGCCCCTAATGAGAGAAAACCGAATTATTCACGCTATAAAACTTACCACTACGAGCAGCATCAACAAGTGGCGCATCGAGGACAGCGCCGAAATGTATAACATCACTGGTTGGGGCCTCAAGTATTTCTCAATCAATGATAAAGGGCACATGACAGTGACCCCCAAGCAAACCTACACAGGTGTTGACCTGGTAGAAGTGATGGACGAGTTGCGCCAGCGCAACATCAGCGCACCAGTGCTGTTGAGATTCCCCGATATCCTCGACAACCGCATCGAGAAGATTTCGAGCTGCTTCAAGAAGGCGGCAAAGGAATATGAGTACCAAGCGCAGAACTTCATCATCTATCCCATCAAGGTGAATCAGATGGAACCTGTGGTTCAAGAGATTGTGAGCCACGGCAAGAAGTTCAATATTGGTCTGGAAGCTGGCTCCAAGCCCGAGCTGCACGCTGTGCTGGCGATGAACATGGGCAAAATCTCGGAGAACTCGCTCATCATCTGCAACGGTTATAAGGACGAGAACTACATAGAGCTGGCATTATTGGCACAGAAGATGGGTCGTCGCATTTTCCTTGTTGTGGAGAAGCTCAATGAGCTTAAACTCATCACCACAATAGCCAAGCGCTTGAACATAAGGCCTAATGTGGGCATAAGAATCAAGCTCTCGAGCAGCGGTAGCGGTAAGTGGGAAGAGAGCGGCGGCGACCGTAGCAAGTTTGGTCTTAATACCAGCGAGCTGCAGGAGGCGATGGAGTTCATGCAGGAGAACAAGATGGTTGACTGCCTTAAACTTATCCACTTCCACATTGGCAGCCAGGTGACAAAGATACGCCGCATCAAGAACGCGCTGCGTGAGGCATGCCAGTTCTATGTGCAACTCACGCAGTCGGGCTTTGATATCGACTTCATCGACATAGGCGGAGGACTGGGTGTAGATTACGATGGTACTCGCAACAGCGCCAGTGAGAACAGTATGAACTATTCCATCCAGGAGTATGTAAACGACTCGGTATATCAGCTAGTTGATGCTTGCAACAAGAATGGCATCAAGCATCCAAATATCATAACCGAGAGCGGGCGTAGCCTCACGGCTCATCACTCGGTGCTTGTGCTTGAGGTGCTTGAGACGGCACGTCTGCCGCAATGGGATGACGACAACGACCACTTGCGCGAAGATGAGGACGAGCTGGTGCGCGACCTCTACGAAATCTATGACAAAATCAATAAGGCACGACTCCTTGAGGACTGGCACGACGCGTTGCAGATTCGCGAGGAAGCCCTCGACCGTTTCAGCCTCGGTTTCCTTGACCTGCGCACTCGCGCCCTGGTAGAGAAACTGTTCTGGAGCGTGGCACGTGAGGTGAATATGATTGCCAGCGACATGAAGCACGCCCCCGAGGAACTTAGAAGCGTGGCGCGCATGTTGCCCGAGAAATACTTCTGCAACTTCTCGTTGTTCCAGTCGCTGCCAGACTCGTGGGCTATTGACCAAGTGTTCCCCGTGGTACCACTAGGTCGTCTCAATGAGCGTCCCGACCGTTTCGCCACTATTCAGGATATCACATGCGACAGCGACGGAAAGATTGGCAACTTTATCTCTAATCAGGGATTTTCGCACTACCTGCCTGTGCATCAGCTCAAGGAAGGCGAGCACTATTATCTTGGCGTGTTCCTAGTAGGTGCCTATCAGGAGATTTTGGGCGACCTGCACAACCTCTTTGGCGACACCAATGCTGTGCACATCGACGTGTATAAAGACCACTACGAGATTGACCAGGTGATTGACGGTGAGACCGTTGCCGAAGTGCTCGACTACGTGCAGTTCAGTCCCAAAGAGCTTGTGCGCAACGTTGAGGCTTGGGTTGCCGACTCTATCCGCACCAAGAAAATCACTGCCGAAGAAGGTAACGAGTTTGTCCGCAACTATCGTTCAGGACTTTACGGCTACACCTATTTGGAGAAAGAATAACTTTAATTAATGCAGAATTAAGAATGCGGAATTGATGTGTTTTGACTGTATAACTTAATATCAAGAAAAATACTGAATAATATAGATAAATTAAATCTATTGCTTATCTTTGCAATAGTTTTTAAAAAGCAGAAAAAATGAGGCGTTATTGGATAAATTTTAAAGGAAAGCAAATGGGCCCTCTCTCGTTGGAGGAGCTCCAAGCAATGGGTGTTGACAAAACAGCATACGTGTGGCATAGTGGTCTTGACGACTGGGTGAAAATCACTAAGGTCCCCGAGTTGAACGAGATGCTAGAGAATATGGCCGCTGGCGTGGAAACCGCCACTTCGCAAGTGACTGAATTGCCGCAAGGCGATGCCTCGGATGATGATGTTCCCGAATTGCCACCCAACTATTATGGACAGCCAAGTAACGCCATGGGCTCTGCTCCTCAGCAGGGAGGCTACAACCATCAGTATGCCAGTGGCGGTAACAGCTATGCGGCTCAAGCTGCTGCTGAAACTCCCGAATGTCCTCCCACCAATATGGTGTGGGCGATAATATCCACTATTTGCTGTTGCTGGCCTTTGGGTATTTTAGCCATTTTCTTTGCTTATAAAACCAAGAAGTTTTACAAAGAAGGCAACTATCAGAAGGCTGAGAAATTCAGCGAATATGGTGCTTGGGCAATCATCCTGTCTATAGTCTTAGGCATTATTTCAACGCCTTTGGCTTGTTCGCGTTATTTCATTCAAGCTCTTGGTTGATGAGCAAAAGTCGCGCGGTCAAGATTTGGTTTTTTGTAGTGGTGCTTGTGGTGGTGGCGTTTTTTTACTTCAGTATAAATCCCTCCACCAGCAAGTATGTGCCACGATGTGTATTTCTAACTATCACAGGTTATAAATGTCCTGGCTGTGGCTCTCAGCGTGCTGTTCACTCGCTGCTGCACGGCAATTTTCTTGATGCGCTGCGTTACAACGCCTTTTTCCTTTTTGCGGTTCCAGTGATAGCCCTTTATCTCTTGAACGACTACACCAAACTCATCCCCAGCAAGGTGGGCGAGGTGATTACTCACCACTACACAATAGCTGTTATTGGCATTTTAGTGGTGCTGTGGTGGGTGCTTAGAAATGTGTGTGATTGGTAAAAATTTTTGATATGCTTTTTTCTATCATTACAGTTACTTACAATGCCGGAAAGGTGCTGAGTGCCACGCTCGAGAGTGTGAAGAAGCAGTCGTTCAGCGATTTCGAGTACCTTGTCATTGACGGTGCTTCGACCGACGACACTCTAGCGCTTGTGGAGCAGGCCGGGATTTCAACCGCTACGGTGTGGAGCGAACCAGATAAGGGACTGTATGATGCCATGAACAAAGCTATTGACAGGGCAAAAGGTCAATACCTTATTTTTCTCAATGCTGGCGATGCCTTTGCCACAGCCGAGACATTGTCGCTCATTGCTATGAAAGCGCAAGACCTGCCCGATGTGATTTATGGGCAGACGCAACTCGTTGATGCCACAGGAAAAGTGGTGGGTATGAGACACCTCACCGCTCCACCACAACTCACTTGGCAGAGTTTCAAGGATGGTATGCTCGTGTGTCATCAGGCATTTATCGCCAATCGTGAGTTGTGTCCTCATTATGATATGAATTACCGCTTTAGTGCCGACTATGACTGGTGCATCAAGGTGCTAAAGAAGAGTGACAGATGTGCATACGTTGGCGATGAGCCCATTATTTCTTATCTTAGTGAGGGGCTTACTACCGAAAACCACAAAAAATCGCTGCGTGAGCGATACAGCATTATGTGCCACTATTACGGCACTTTGCCAACTATTCTTCGTCATGTGAAGTTTGCCTTCCGTCACCTCATGCGCAAATTTTGATAATAATTTGAAACATTGCGCTTTGTTGATTTTTTTTGCTATCTGGTTGAAAAAATGATTGTAGTGATTAATAATTGACTATTTTTGCCGTTAAAAATATAACAATAGCATTTATAGCAACAATTTTAGTATCATTGACTTTTTATCGTGAACACGATTATAAATAACTTTGACTCAATAGATCTTGACGAGATGAGTGACGTCAAGCTGATGAATCGTGTTGATACTAAGTTTGTTACTACAATGCCGAGACTTATCAAGCTCCTGCAGATGGCCAAAAGCGATTATTTCATACAGGAGATTGACGGCAAGCGCAGCAGTGCCTATACCACTCTCTACTACGACACGCCAGCGCTTGACATGTATCTCACGCATCACAATGGGTGCTTGGGAAGGCAAAAAGTGAGGGTAAGGCGGTATATTGACTCGGGGCTTACTTTTCTTGAGGTGAAGAACAAGAACAATCATCGTCGCACTCGCAAGAAACGCATCTCAATCAGCGATTTCAACATCGAGGGAGAGGCAAAACGCCAGTTTTTGGAACCGCTGTGCTGGTATGACATTGACACTTTGAAACCTGCCTTGCGCAACTGGTTCAACCGCATCACACTGGTAAACAAGAACAAGACCGAACGTGTTACCATCGACACCGATTTGCGGTATAAGAACATCATCACTGGAGCCGAGAACGCGTTGCAGCAGGCGGTGATTATAGAGCTTAAGCGTGATGGCAATGTGCGGTCACCGCTGCTCGCCATGCTCCGTGACTTGCGCATCCAGCCATATGGTTTTAGCAAGTATTGCATAGGCACGGCCTTGACCAATCCCGATGTGAAGCAAAACCGACTGAAAGAAAAAATATATTATGTGAATCGTCTCATCAAGAACGACACACTTTAACGCAAAAATAACAAATATCATCATATAATGAAGCAAGAACTTATAATGGGCTTGACGCCCGAATATTACAAAATGCTGATAAGGTTTCTTATCTGCGTGGTGGTGAACTGGATTATTATTGACCAACTCTACTACCGCAAGAGCAAGCGTCGTGACTTCTATTTCACATTCATGCTCATCAGTGTGTCGATTTTCTTCCTTGTGTTCTTCATGATTTTCGTCCTCGAGGACATGAAAGGCAAGGCAGGTATTGGACTGGGAATTGGCTTGTTTGGTATTTTCAGCATTATGCGATACCGCACCGACACTATGCCAGTGCGAGAGATGACCTATCTGTTTATCATCATCTCACTGGCGGTGGTCAACGCCCTGGCTGCGACAATGAAGATTGAAGAGCTGATAATCACCAACTTGATTGTAATCATTGCTATAGTCTTGTGCGAATGGCGCCTCAAGACCAATAGCGTGAAACTTATTCAGTATGACAAAATCGACCTCATTACTCCCGACAAACGCGAGGAATTGATTGCCGATTTGAAGAAGCGCACTGGACTCGACATCGTGAAGGTGGAAGTGGGCGCTATCGATATGTTGCGCGACATGACAGTGCTCAGGGCGCACTACCGTAGCACCGAAAAAGGCAGCAACAGTGTTGACAGAATGATGAAAATTCCAAAAGAAGAAATGAAATGAGAAATTTAGTGAGATGTGTCGTAGCAGCACTTTTGGTGATGGCTGTGACTATACCCGCTAAAGCCGAGTGGGAACCCACAGGCGAGGAGTTTGCGGGAAAGTCTGGCAATGACTTCGGGTTATGGCTTGGTGTTGGCGTTGAGAAAAAAATCAACAAGAAATGGAGCGTTGGCTCCGAGTTCGAATACCGTCTTAAAGACAATATTGACGGTAGCTCATGGGGCGAACCGTCACGATGGACATTGGGAGTGAGTGCCGAATTTAAAGTCCTCAAATGGTTGAAGCTTGACGCAGGTTATAAGTTTATGCGCGACCATTTATGCGCCACATGGAATGTGAATAAATACAGAGAGAGTCGCGGTTACTGGGGTTCTAAACACCGCTTCTATGTTTCGGCGACAGCAAGCTATAAGTATCGTAATGTCAAGTTTTCGCTTCGTGAGCGCTGGCAATACACCTATCGCCCAGAGGTCGCTGATGTGACCTACGATTGGGAGGATGATGAGTTCCTGCCCAAGAAAGGCAAGGGCAAGAATGTTAGGCGTTCGCGTGTGATGATAAGCTACGACAAAAAAGGCTTGTGGCTAGAGCCTTTTGTCTCGGTGGAGATGTATCACGGCAAGGGCGTTGAGAAAATGCGATACACCGCTGGTTGTGAGTTCTCGGCTGGCAAGCATAATGCCTTTGAAGTGTTTTATCGTTTCCAGGACATAATGGATGACGACACCTTCAACGACCGCGATTCACACATCTTGGGAATTAATTACAAGTTGAAATTCTGATTTTGCATTAGTTGTTTTTCTCTCGTCGTTGCATTAAACTATGGGAGAGCAATTTGTATATTTCGCGCTTGTCGCCTTTTAATGACGACAGGTGCTTTTCTATTATCTTGATGTCGCCTCGTGCGGCGGGGCCGGTTTGTGATTCTTGGGGTGTCAGGTGATCAAGTTTCTCGATGGTGGTTTTGATTAGTGGAAGCATGACATCAAATGGCAGTCCTGCTTCATCGAGAACCTCGTTTGAGAGTGTGAACATGTGGTTGGCAAAGTTACATGCGAAGACCGAAGCTATGTGCAGCAATAGTCGGTCGTGACTTGATGCTTTATGGACATGTTGTGACATGGCTGAGGCAAACTTTTCAAGTTCTTGAGTGTTTTTCTCCGAATTTCCCTCAATAAAGAGATGCGCATCGTCCAATTTTACGATGTTGCTCTTACTTAATGACTGCACAGGCCAGCACACGCCATAGTGGTTGCGTTTGCCCTCAAATATCTCGATAGGAGTTGATCCCGAGGTGTGCATCCACAACGCATTGTTGCAAGGGGTGTTGTCAATTATTCTGGCGATGGCATCATCGTTTACGGCAATGATGTAAACATGAGCATCGCCGACCACCATTTTCAGATCGTCAATTGCTTCGCAGCCCACTTTCTCGGCAAGTTCACGGGCATTATCAATGGTGCGGCTGTAAATCTGTACCAACTGATACTTGTCCTTTAGCGCTAAGGCAAAATTTGTAGCCACATTGCCCGAACCAATCATT
Source organism: Muribaculaceae bacterium (assembly GCA_017618355.1). Lineage (GTDB taxonomy): Bacteria > Bacteroidota > Bacteroidia > Bacteroidales > Muribaculaceae > Sodaliphilus. The sequence goes on along the minus strand of JAFZUL010000087.1, from coordinate 13,232 downwards.
ACTACACGTTGCTTCTTCATTGTTGTTCCTCCTCCTTCCAGATACCTATGTGCACCTTTTCCCATTGCAGCTTATCAAGAGTTGCTTGTGGGCGAGGCGCATCCTTGTGTCCAATTGCGATTATGCTCACAACATGCTCCGCGCCATCCATGTTGAGCAGGTTTTTCACCCATTCGCTCGAAGTATTCTCGTTGTCATGCATGCGATTGCGCACTTGCACCCAGCATGTGCCCAATCCAAAAGACTCGGCTTGCAGCTGAATGTAGCTCGATGCAATGGCAGCATCTTCTACCCACACATCGCTAATGCCAGGATTGGCGCTTACGACCACCGCTAGGGGGCATCCCGCCAGCAATTCGGCGCCATGCGGCTTGCACTGCGAAAGTTGCTCAAGCAGTTCCTTGTCATCGACAAGCGTGAACTGGCACGGTCTTCGGTTCATACTGGTGGGCGCTAGCAGTCCTGCCTCTACAATAGCTTTCACTTGGTTTGGGTCGAGCGGTTCATTGGTAAACTTGCGACAGCTTCGCCGTTTGAGGAAAATGCTTTGCTGGTAGTTCATAAATTTATGATTTTTGTTTTTTGTCAAAATTCAAGAATCGTTCCTTCAATACCTCGAGTGCCCTTGCTGCCCTCATAGTTGAAATAATAGACTACGAGCGCATGGTGGTTGTCGAGAAGCACTGGCCATGAGTAGCCAAGATCGGTGCTGCCACCATCGTCACGAAGAACAATTTCATCGCTCCAAGTGCGGCATTCCGAGTCCATGATGCGCGTCCTAATGCCGTAAGGTTCATGGCGGTAGCCATAGGTGAGTAGCCAGCGGCCATCAGGCAGTTGCAAAGCGTTGAGCGGATGTCCCTGAAAACCCATATCACTCCAAGTGAAGGAGTTGCCTCCATCGGTGGAGCGAGCTATGCATGCATGGTCGTCAAGATCGAAACTGCGCATGAATGCCACAAGGTCGCCTTTTGGAGTTTGGATTATCGATGTCTCGTTGAAGCTTATCTTTGGGTCATCAGCAATTGTGGAACGGTATTGCCAAGTGATGCCATTGTCCTTCGACTCAACGAGATATACCGAGAATCCGCCTTGAGGATTGTCGCATGCCACAGCCCAATAGATTGTGCCATCATTGCTTTGACAAAGTGCGCCGCGGTTGTAGAGTGGCATCTTGCCAAGGATGGTGTTGCGGTTCTCCACAGGTAGTGGCGAACCTGGATTGAAAGGACCTTGCCAAGTGTTGCCGTCGTCGGTAGAGCGTATTATATAGCCGCCGGCAAAGGATGAGTTGTCATCGCCCACTACTCGACCTTTATACTCGTCGAGCAAACCCTCACCAAGCTGTACCCACAAGTAGCTAGTGCACAATAAGCCACCGTTCAGTAGCTTAATCATGCAAGGATCTTGCGAACCACCAAATGGATGTGCAAACATCAGCTGCGGCTCGCTGCTCCAAGTGTTGCCGCCATCGCTCGAGGTTATCGACACCAACTGGCTGCAAGGGTCGATGTGACGATAACGGCTGACGCCCATCATCTGGCGGTTAGGGGCACGTCGGAATGCCACTAGCAATCTGCCGTCGTCGAGCTTCACCACCGAGGGGAAAGCCGAGTAATACATCGAGTCGCGATACACAACTACGTCTTTCACCTTCTTCACGCCAAGGGTTGTGGGCTTAGCGCTCACGGAAAGAATCATTGCAAGCAGTATAGTTGTCAAAGCGACAATTCGTTTCATTCTGCTAAAGATTGATTAATCTGTTCAATATAATTGAGGATTTCCTCGCGGCCTCTTCCGTCCTCGCTAGAGGTCACAAAAACTGGTGGCAACTCCTCCCAAGTGTGCGACAGATGGCGTTTGTAAGCAGCAACAGCTTGTGCTCCAGCCACCTTGCCGAGCTTGTCGAGCTTGGTGAACACGATGCTGAAGGGCACTCCGTTCTCGCCGAGCCACTCCATAAATTCGATGTCAATCTTCTGAGGTTTGAGGCGGCTGTCGATAAGCACAAAGAGGTTGGTCATCTGCTCTCGTTCAAGCACATAGTCCTCGATTATCTTCTTAAGCTGTTCGCGACTGTCCTTGCTGCGCTTGGCGTAGCCATAACCAGGCAGGTCAACGATGTACCATTCATCGTTTATCAGGAAATGGTTGATAAGCAACGTCTTGCCTGGGGTTGAAGATGTCTTTGCCAATCCCTTGTGATTGGTTAGCATGTTGATAAGCGACGACTTGCCCACATTGGATCGCCCAATAAACGCATACTCCGGCTTATTCCCCGCGGGGCACTTAGTGTAGTCGGTATTACTGATTTCAAATTTTGCTGTCTTAATAATCATGTCTTTATATATTTTGCACAAAGGTAGTCACAAAAATCCATATTTCCAATTTTGATTGATTTTAGACAGCATTTTATGTGTAGTTGTAAAAAAATAATTATCTTTGCCACATATTGTTATATAATTAACAGCTTGTTTCTATGATATCTTTTACATGCGACTATATTGAGGGAGCGCACCCAGCGATTTTGAACCGACTGATTGAAACCAACATGACCCAAGTGGAGGGTTATGGCGAAGACCCGTTCTGTGAGAACGCGCGCACACGCATCAGGCAAGCCATTGACTGTCCCGATGCAGATGTGTTTTTCCTGGTGGGCGGCACGCAGACTAACTCGACCGTAATTGATGCAGTGCTGCGCCGTTATGAGGGTGTGGTGGCTGTCGAGACAGGCCACATTGCCGTGCACGAGAGTGGGGCAGTGGAGTTCAGTGGCCACAAGGTCATCACCCTTCCTAATCATCTGGGAAAGATGGATGCTGGTGAGTTGCGTGAATACCTCGAGCATTTCCACAGCGACCCTACTTGGCCTCACATGGTATATCCCGGCATGGTGTATATATCTTTCCCAACGGAATATGGCACAATCTACAGCCTTGACGAGCTGAAGGCCATTAAGGGCATCTGTGATGAATATGAGATACCATTATTTGTTGATGGCGCGCGGTTGGGTTACGGTTTGGTGAGTCCTGCTGCCGATATTGACCTGAAGACGCTTGCCACGCTATGCGACGTGTTTTACATTGGCGGCACAAAAGTAGGGGCGCTGTGCGGTGAGGCGGTTGTGTTCCCCAAGGGCAACGCTCCGCGCCAATTCTTCACCATCATCAAGCAGCATGGGGCTTTGCTGGCGAAGGGCCGCCTGCTGGGCATTCAGTTTGACACGCTATTCACGAATAATCTATACATGAACATCGCTCGCCACGCTATCGACATGGCGATGGAACTGAAGAATGTGTTTGCCAGCAAAGGGTTTGAGTTCTATATCGACTCGCCCACCAACCAGCAGTTCCCTATCCTCACGCAGGCTCAGATGGATGCGCTGGAGGGTAATGTCGCCTTCGAGGTGTGGGACAAGTTCCCTGATGGCCGCTTCATTACCCGCTTCGCCACCAGCTGGGCAACGCCCATCGAGCATATCGACGTGCTGGCGGGGCTGCTGTAAGCTCATTGTTTTTTTCTCACAACACCTTCGATAAAATGCTGTCGCCGCGGTTCATTAAACATACAGACATACAGACAAACAAACGTGTGTTCTGTCTGTTAGAAAACGAAGCAGTAGCTGAGACATTCCATCTCAAAAAGCTACATCTATCGGTGTCAAAAAGCCTGCTTACGCAGGAAATTTTGTGCTGCGCCTAAAACAATGCTGAATGCAGAATGTTTTGCCACTCCTGAAGGAGTGGAAATTAGAGCGCTGACGCGCTAAAATTTTAATGGTGCTTCGCACTAAAATTCTTATTTAAATTACACATACGCTTTTTTATTCAAAAGGTACGCGCATGTGTGATGAGGGAGCAATATTGAAAAGTTTTTTGTCAAAATCTTTTGTTTTATTAAAATAATGTGTAATTTTGCGACAATTCAAGCAAACTTGCAGAGGTGAGCTCTTGCTTGAAGACATAGTTGTAAGCGTTTTGGCTTTATCCTTACTTAGAAATTCGCCAAATTTTGACCATCAGGATTAAGCAGACATAAAACGTCTTCGCTAGCCTATATCCACCTTACCAAAGGAGCGATATATTGGTGTAGCGTGGGGTGGACTGTTTGTTGATGGTAGGGCGTTTGGCGATGCCTCTAAGTAGATGAGCAGAACAAGTTCCTCACGCTTTTTCTTATTAATGACAGAGCAAATGAAAAGGTATATTTTCGAAAGCCACAATTAGTTGGATTATAGCGTATTATAAAATGCAAAGGTACAATCCTTTTTCTTGGAAAGATGATTTTTAATGTTTAATTTTGCGGCATAATCAAGATTATTAACTTCGTGGCGTTTAAATTGTTTTGCCACCTAAAAAGCTAAGATATGAAAACAAGACTCCACACACTAATTTTCAGGGCTCTGCTTATGGCAGTGCTGATGGCTGCTGCGTTGCCAGCTAGTGGCTATGACTTTATGGTTGACAGCATCGAATATGAATCTTTGAGTAATACAACGGTGAAAGCTGTTGCTCTAACTCACACAACTCCAATCCAAGAGTTGATATTTCCCGACAAAGTTAATAACAAGAGTGTTGTAAGAATTGAGTTCCCATATGATCACACTATTGGAAAATTTGCACCTGGAGCTATATTGAGACTTCCAAACCAATTGCAAAGTATAGGGAACTATAGTTTTAGGAATACAACAATTTCTCAAATCTATTTTAATCCCAATCTCAAGGAAATAGAAGAAAGTGCTTTCTTAAAAAACCCAGTTGTTGAGCTTGATTTTCCAAAGAGTCTAACAAAAATAGGAACTAGTGCCTTTTATGAATGTACTAATCTTGTTAGAGTCAATTTCCCTGCTGACTCAAAATTGACCGATATTGATCAATTGGCTTTCTCTGATACCCAAATTGAGGAGCTTGTGTTACCTGATTCTTGTAGGAGAATCGATAGTAATGCATTCCAGCGCTGTTACAAGCTACGAAAGGTAGTGCTACCTGCAGGATTGAAAAATTTGGGCAGATACCTTGTGTTCATGACGAACGTTGACACACTTCATCTTTATGCACCCTCACCGCAGCTAGCAGCAATATGGGTTTCTTCAGAAGCATTTGTAGCCAATAGAGCTGTTGTCGTTCACATTCCTGTGGGAGTCATGTCGCTGTTTGAAAACTCGTCATGGAACTTCTATCAACTTGTGGAAGATGCATCATGTGGCAATAGCCATGTAGTGAGTGTAGTGAATAAAACACCAGAACTTGGGAACATCACAATTCAGGGTGGCACATTTTATAAGGATGGGAAATGGCTAGTGAATGACGGTTGTAATGCCACGATAAAGCTTGAGCCAGCAGAACGCAATAGATTGTGGTATTGCCTTGTTGATGGCAATGATTGCACACCACATTTTGATTCTGATGGCAACCTGCCAATCACCAATGTTGTCGAAAACGTTTCGGTTGAAGTGGGTTTTTTGTCACACACCCAACAGACTGTACCTTTTATTATTAAGCAAACAGATGGCGGAAGTTTGACATTAAATGTATATGAAAACGAGCCATTGAAACTTAACATCAAGGCTGACGAAGGTTGGTCAATCAACTCGGTAACCCTCAACGGCAAGGATATAACAAAAAAATTGGATGGCTATGGCGATTTAACAATTAGAAAAGTGAACGGTGCTATTGTTGTTGGAACTACCGAGGTTGATGAGGCTGCCGGCGACACACCTATAATGGCATTTGTGGCTTTCGAAAACGAAGAGTCAAGCATTTCTAAAATAGATGATGGCACCAAATTGAAGGTGCTAGGCATGAAAGACGGCTTACGCATAGAGAACCTTGCTCCTGGCCAAATGGCTACAGTGACCGACATTGCTGGTCGTGTGATAAGGACTCTTAAAGGTGATGGCAACGTTATTACCTTGGAACTGCCAAGCAATATTTACCTTATCAACAGCAATGGCGTGACAGTTAAAATAGCGATTTAGTAATTTAGAAAAACATTTGTTATGGATAAAATATTAAATATCAAGATGATGGCTGTTGTGCTTACAGCATTGTTGATGGTTAACTTCACTCCAGTTCATGCTGCTTCGGACGATATGTTTGTAAGTGGTGGCATTAATTACCGAATACTCTCAGAGGATAATTGCACAGTTCAAACACATCCATTCATTGGTAACAACAACAGTTATGTTGGTGATATTGTTGTACCTTCAACTGTTACTCATAACGGAAAAACATATACTGTTACAGAGATTGGTTTGTTTTCTTTTTATCAAGCGACGTCTATGACTTCTATAACATTACCTCCAACTATCGAGAGTATTGGAATGGCCGCTTTTGCCTATACGAATTTGAAAGAAATAGACATTCCAGAAAAAGTGAAGACAATTGGTGCTCAGGCATTTATGGCTGTTCCGTTAGATGCCATCACTTTTCATGAAGGATTGGAAATAATAAAAGATCAAGCTTTCTGGTGCAGTGGCGCAGTAAGGTATCTAAATTTGCCTCAAAGTTTAAGAGTAATTGGTAGTAGTGCTTTTGTTAACATGAAAGCAATAGAAACAATCACAATTCCTGGAAATGTTGAAGAAGTTGGTATTGATGCCTTTGCGGGTTGTTCTAGTCTAAAAGAAGTATATATTGAAGAAGGAGTAAAAAAAATAGGCAATTATGCTTTCTCGGGATGTGACAGCATCCAAATCATGAGATTACCTTCGTCTATAGATTATATAGGTCATAGTGCTGTATGTTGTTATGATTTATATATTTATAAGCCATTTCCACCTAGTGTTGATAGAGATTTTTACTGGTGTGAAACCTCTTTTAATCTTCATATCCCTGTAGGCACTAAAGCATATTATGATTCAGAATATCGATGGAATCCACTTTATTTTCATCGCATAAAAGCTGTTATAGAAGATTCTGAACTTGGAAAATATTGCGACATAAAAATGTTTAGCAATAACTTGGGTGAAATTGTTGCCGATACAGCTAAAGTGCAAGCTTATAAAGATTTCTTATTTGCTAAATCTGGCGAAAATTTAGAGTTCACTTTCGTCCCACAACCCAAGCATCTCATTAAACATGTCACACTTGACAGTCTTGACATCACCAACAAAATTGCGGAAGCTACTATCTATAATGACACTCATGAGATGGACCTCTCGGATGAGATAGTTCCAATAGGCACTTATACAATCAAAAATATCCAAGAGAGTATTAATCTTGAAGCGAATTTTATAAGAGAAAAATATACTAAATTGGCCATAAGGCAGGGTGTTGGAGGAACTATTACCGTTAGGTTGCACCGTCAAGAACCTCTTCATGTGGTAGTGAACCAGTCTAACGGTAGCGTTCTGAGTGGCGCGAGCCTTAATGGTGTGGATTGCATAAATGCACTTCACGATAACACGTTATATCTAGGCATAATCGAGGACCCCACTATGCTTGAAATAGAGTATAGCAATGCTGAAGGGGATTAAGAATCAATAATAAATTTATGAAATATAAATAATATAACACCGCTTTGGGGATGCCAGGGCGGTGCTAGTTTTTTCGCATGGCGGTGCCATGCGACCTGCTGATGGGGTGTGCTCGAGGAGTGGCAGCTCCTCTAAGATAGAGAAGCTCTGCTAAGATACATTTTCTCCGCCTTAGATTTATATCAGCACTCGTAGATTTTTTCGTTCTTGCGCCTTTTCTCTTTTTCTATCTCCTGTTTCTCTTTCTCTGCGTCTTTTTTCTTTTGAATCTTTTGCTTGGGCTTCTCTGTTTCGTTAGGTTTTTGGTTGTTGCCCTCGCTGAAGCTCTTTATTATATCTTCCACAACTTCTTGGTTGCCGTAAAGATAGTTGACCACAATTTCGAGCACAGTAGGAGTCTTTTCGCTTACCAGATAGGCGATGATGCAGCGTGTGCCGTCGGGCATCGTGCCCTCAAGGGCATGGCTCTTAAAGCCTTTCACCTTGATTTTCATCATCTTGGTGTCGTACATGTTGAATCCCATGGCACGGCTTTTAAGGCGCTCCTCAAGGTTTTTCTTGTTGGTGTTTTCGTTCTTGACGTAACGTTGCAGAGTCATCACCATCTCGTCCCAGTTGACTTGAGCAGTCGAGGGGTCTTGGAAAAAGCTGAAAGGCACATGACCACCCTCAGGGGCGTCGAAGGCGATGTCATACTTGTCCCAGGTATATACTTTGGCATTTGCGGTGAATGTTGACAAAAAAGCGATTGTCAGCATCAGGGCAAAGCACTTCAAATATTTACTTGCTAATCTCATAGTTAATATCATCATTTTTATTAGTTGTTGTAGTGTCGGCAGGCAGGGGCGCCGCATTGTTGAGCCACCGCTCCCACTGCTTCTCATTGCCGTTAAAGACATCTAAGTCAACGTCGCCACTTATACCATCGACGCGTCCCTTTTTGCTATATTGTTGTAGCTGATTTGGGATGTGTTTTATCTCGTCGGGGTCCTTAAATGAGCATATCCACAGATTGACGTTGATGGGCAAGCGATCTTTTACATATTTCTTATATCCATTGCCATTGGTGTAGATCATCACCTTAAATCCGCGAGATTGAAGGTTGTCGATCATGGCGTTCAGGTTCTTCATGGTGATGTCGTCGCTTATGTTCTTGTTTGTTTCGTCGTCTTCTTCAACATCAATAATCAGTGGCAAGTCAAGTTTGCGCCATCCCACTGCTTCAACAAAATTCTTGGCCTGGTTGACGCCATCTTCTCCCATCTCGAAATAGTGGTATGCTCCTACTTTTAAGCCGTTGGCCTTAGCTCGATCATAGTTGTTTGAGAAATTCTTGTCTCGTTGTCTCTTCTCTTTAATGCCTTGGCTGGCCTTGATGATGACGAAGGTGTAACCGTCGTTTTTCACCTTGTAGAAGTCGATGTCGCCATTATGGCTTGAGACGTCAATGCCCATAATGGGGTATTTGCTGCGGTCCACGACCACTTCGCCATGCCACCAATAGTAGATATCGTGGCGATTCTCGTAGCCCCAAAATCCTAACAGCAGCACAAGAAGCACTGCAAGCCAAATAATGACTCGCTTGAAGACCTTGCCTTGGCGGGTGGTGCTTGATGTGCTAGTTGTGTTGCTGTTATTCATAATTCGCTTCGCGAAGTTTATCGTTTATCGTTTGTCGGGGATCGGGGATCGAAGATTGGGGATCATCTCTCCACTCTGTACTCTCCACTTTCCACTCTCAGTTTTTCATAATGTTGATTAACGACGCTTGTTGTTGCGTTTCTTCTGCTCATTGAGAGCTTGCTGCTGACGGCGCTGAGCCTCCTCAAGACGAGCCATGAATCCGCTCTTCTTCTTGGGTTTCTTGGCATTCTCGGCCATGACGGCTCTCACCTTGTCTTCCTTAACTGCCAAACGAGTCAAGAATGTTTGGATAATGGTGATGAGTAGTGACACGAAGTAGTAGTAGCTAAGACCCGAAGCATAGGTGTTGAAGAACACGAGGAACATGACAGGCATCAGGTACATCATCCATTTCATGCCGGGCATTTGGCTTGATGACTGCGATTGCATGTTCACATAAGTGTAGGCGATGTTGGTGATGGTCATCAGCAAGCAGAAGATACTCAGGTGGTTGCCCAGGAACGGAATGCTGAATGGCAACGAGATGAGGGCATCGGGGGCGCTAAGGTCGGGAGCCCACAGGAACGACTGACCGCGCAGGTCAATGCTCGATGGGAAGAACCAGAACATAGCGATGAGGAACGGCATCTGGAGCAGCATTGGCAAGCATCCTCCCATAGGATTAGCGCCAGCCTGCTTGTATAGCTCCATAACCTTCTGCTGCTTCTTCATGGCATCGGCCTGGTCTGGGTATTTCTCGTTGATGGCCTGGATGTCGGGCTGCAGAATCTTCATCTTGGCCTGCGACATGTAACTCTTGTAGGTCAATGGCCAAAGCACGAGTTTGAGCAGAATGGTGAGTACGAGTATCACGATACCCATAGACCAGCCAAACTTACACAGCCAGTTAAACACTGGCATCACGATGCCCGAGTTGATCCATCGGAACAGCTTCCATCCCAGCGACACAAGACGTGTGAGGTAAAGGTCTTCGCCCTTAGAATACTGGTCGTAGCTCGAAAGCAAGCTGTAGCGGTTGGGACCAAAGTAGAAGTAGAACGATGCTGGCTGAGCATTAGAGTAGTTGTAGTTGAAGCCTGTGTAGATATCAACCTCTTTGAGATATTTCTGATAGTTTGGATCGCTGTCCTTGTAGGCTTTGCTTTCCAACTTTGTGTCACCACTGAAGCAGTCGTTGGCGATTAATACCGTCGAGAAGAACTGGCTCTTTGCCGATATCCATTTCATCTTGTCGGTGACATTCTTGTCGTCATTGCTGCTCTCGCTCAAGTTGTCAACATCGTCATCGCCCTGGAGCTTCCAGTAGAGAGCGCTGTAGCGGTCCTCGAACTGCTTTCCAGCCTCTTGGCGTTGCATCTTCTGGTTCCAGTGGAAATTCATGCTGGTGATGTTGTTGTGCATGATTTTGTCCATATTGGATTGGAGAATCTCCATTCTAACCATATAGGAACCTTTCTCAAGCGTGTATTTGATGCTCCACTTGGCTCCGTTGGGCAGATTAGCCAACGACATGGTCACAGTCGAGTCGCCCTGCTGGTTCTCGGGCACGAAATAGAAATCTTTGGTGTCGAAACTCTGGTCGCGGTTATTGATGATGAAACTATAGTTGTTGTTGCCTGGGCTTACAAGCTCAACGGGGACGCTGGTGTTGTTCTTATAGTCCTCTTGTGAATGGTAAGCCTTGTAACCATTGAGTGTGGCGCGGGTAATCATGCCACCCTTGGTGCTGATTTCTATCTTGACGGAGTCATTTTTGAGGGTTACAACTTGGTCGCTGCCGGTAAGGCATGCGCTGAACATTTGCGCATTGTTATATTTGGCAATCAACTGCCTGACAGCTGCTACAGCATTGACATCGGTGTTCACACTGTCGAGACTGAGTGTTGAGTTTCCAACTTTAATTGTGCCTGTGAGCTTATCGCCAACCTGCTTGATATTTACTGCGTCGTCGCTAAGTGTGCTGTCGTTCTTTGCGGCGAGTGCTGTTAATGTTGCCCAGTCGTCTTGGGTGAGAGAGTCGATAGGGGCTGCGGCGTTGTTATTATCGTTTTTCTCGGTTTTGGCGGTTTGTTTCTTGTTGCCTTGCTGAGCATTTTTGTTGTTATTTGACTGGCAATACATGAAGCCAAAGATAACTACGCACATCAGCAACATTCCAATGACCGTGTTTTTATCCATAATAATTTATTTTGCTTTTATTGCGTGAAATTAGGTGTTGATATTATTGTTTGTTGTTTTTCTCTTCAATAGCGGCGCGCACAAAATCCATGAAAAGAGGGTGGGGGGATAGTACTGTGCTGCTGTACTCGGGGTGATATTGAGTGCCGATGTACCACTTCTTGTTGGCAAGTTCAATGACTTCCACAAGGTGAGTCTCGGGGTTCTCTCCCACGCAGTTCATGCCAGCATCCTCAAGCCTTGTGCGGTACTCGTCGTTAAGCTCAAAGCGGTGGCGATGGCGCTCCTCGATGTCAAGCTTTCCATAAGCATTTGCAACTTTTGTGCCAGATTTTAAGTGGCAAGCGTATGCTCCCAGGCGCATTGTTCCGCCCATGTTGGTGATGCTTTTCTGTTCTTCCATCAAGTCGATGAGGTTGTTGGATGTCTTGGGGTCAATCTCCACGCTGTTGGCATCGGTGATACCCATCACGTTGCGGGCAAATTCGATGACCATGCACTGCATTCCGTAGCAGATGCCAAATGTGGGCTTGTCGTGCTCACGGCACCACTTAAGCGCAGAGAATTTTCCCTCAGTACCACGTTGACCGAAGCCGGGTGCGACCACTACGCCATCCATCTCACTGAGCAGTTCTTCGGCATTGCCGTCGTTTATTTTCTCGCTTGAGATATAGGTGATTTTCACTTTATGATCTTGATATACTCCTGCCGTGAGTAGGCTCTCGTCAATGCTCTTGTAGGCATCTTGCAGTTCTACATACTTGCCCACTAGGCCTATGTTCACCACCTCGCTGGCGTTGCGCATCTTGTCGAGGAAGAAGTTCCACTTGGTGAGGTCGGGTTCTCCGCTGAAGGGCGTGCCAGTCTTCTCGAGAATGATCTGGTCGAGCTTCTGCTTGTGCATCATCAGGGGCACTTCATAGATGCTTGGAGCGTCGAGGCTCTGGGTCACCGCGTCGGGACTCACGTTGCAGAACTGCGCCACTTTGCGGCAATGAGCAGCTGGTAACTCGCGTTCGGTGCGAAGCACGAGCACGTCGGGTTGGATTCCAACTTGTTGTAACTGCTTGACGCTGTGCTGGGTGGGTTTTGTCTTGAGCTCTCCTGCAGCCTTGATGTAAGGCACGTAGGTGAGGTGAACTACCACGCAGTTGCGGCCAAGCTCCCATTTGAGCTGACGCACAGCCTCGAGGAACGGCAACGACTCGATGTCGCCTACTGTGCCACCTATCTCGGTTATCACAAAGTCATACTTGCCGGTGCTTCCCAGCAACTTCACGCAGCGTTTAATCTCATCGGTGATGTGAGGGATAATCTGCACGGTCTTACCTAGATAGTCGCCACGGCGCTCCTTGTCGATAACGCTCTGATACACGCGGCCGGTAGTGATGTTGTTGGCGCGAGTGGTCTTGATGTTGGTGAAACGCTCGTAGTGTCCCAGATCAAGGTCCGCCTCGTGACCATCAATGGTGACATAGCACTCTCCATGCTCGTAGGGATTCAGCGTGCCGGGGTCGATGTTGATGTAGGGGTCAAACTTCTGCATCGTCACGTTGAAGCCGCGTGAGAGCAGCAGCCTCGCTATTGACGATGAGATGATGCCCTTGCCAAGCGATGACACCACGCCACCAGTAACAAAAATGTATTTTGTGTCCACTATAGTAGATTGTATAAATTTATATTTTTATTATTACAAACTGCAAAGGTAAGCATTTTCTCGCAACCAATAGCCCAACAAGGCAATATTTTTTGAAAATGAAGAAAAAAGAAAAAATGAATCGTCCCTTTTTCTTCAAAAAAAGACCCTGGGCGATTGAACTGCACCCCAAAAGTTAGACACAAAACTTTTGAGGTGCAGTTTTTATATGAAACATTATTTTGAAGAGAAATTAGACGTAGTAAGTGAGATTATCAGCGGTAAAGGTCTAGAGAG
>JAFZUL010000086.1 GCA_017618355.1 Muribaculaceae bacterium | reverse complement strand
GACACGAGAATGTGATTCAAAAGCAGATTTTAAATGTACGATAAAGAAAACATATCCCTTCACACGTTAAGTAACGGCCTGCGCATGGTGCATGTGCACCGCAACTCGCCAGTGGCATGGTGCGGACTGGCGGTCAATGCAGGTAGCCGTGATGAGCGCGAGGGGCAGTATGGCTTGGCACATTTTGTTGAGCATACTCTTTTCAAAGGCACGAAACGACGCAGTGCTACCCGCATCAACAACCGCATGGAGCAGGTGGGTGGAGAACTGAATGCCTATACAACTAAGGAGAGCACCATGCTCTATTGTATTTTCCCTGTGGAGCATCTGGAACGTGCCGTAGAACTAATCGCCGACCTGGTGGCGAACTCGATGTTCCCTGAACATGAGTTGGAGCATGAGCTTGACGTAGTGCTTGAAGAGGTGGCTGGCTACCGCGACACTCCTAGCGAGGCAGTCTACGACGACTTTGAGGACATGCTTCTTGCTGGCAGTCAGTTGGGACACAATATTCTGGGTGAAGAAAAAGATCTGCGTGCTCTCACCTCGACCGATTGCCACGACTATCTCAGGCACCTCTATGTGCCAGCCGACATGGTGTTCTTCTCGCTAGGCAGCACGCCAGCAAATAAAGTGTTCCGACTTGCCGAGAAATATTTCACAATGCTTTGCCATGCAAGACAAGGCATCGAGCGTGTGGCGCCTGCCACACTCACTCCACAGCATCGTGTGGTGGACTTGGGGCTACACCAGTCACACACCATAGTGGGAACTAGAGTGCCTGGCATGTATGATGATAAACGTTTCGCTTTTGCTTTGCTCAACAACATACTAGGCGGTCCAGGCATGAACTCGCTTTTGAATGTGAGTTTGCGCGAGAAGCGAGGCTTGGTCTATGCCGTAGAGTCGTCGCTGGTAACTTTCACCGACTGTGGCATGATACAAATCTACCTTGGATGCGAGCACGAGAAACTTAAAAAAGCGCTCAAACTCATAGGCAACACTATTGACTCACTGGCTCAAGCACCAATTGGAGAACGCAAGCTTGATGCCTACAAACGCCAGTACTGCGGACAGCTTCTCGTGGCAAGCGATAACGCTGAGTTCACAGCCATGGGTGCTGGTCGTGGCATGCTCTACTACAATGCAGTGAGCACATTGCAAGATAACATTGACTGCATACTCAGTGTAACTCCTGCTCAGCTTCAGCAGGCAGCTCAGCAGCTCACATTAGATAAATGCTCAATTCTAACATTTAAGTAATAGTGACAGAGAACTAAAACTTGCGACTATTGCCACTTTTTTGGCATTTTTCTTGCAATGGTGGTAAAAAATATCTATTTTCGTTGCGATTTTTCAAAAACAGAACATATTAATCACTAAAAACATACAATTATGGCAGATGTAAAAACTTTTCTTGATGCAGCCGAGAAGAAGATGAACGAGGCTGTTGCTTATCTCGATGAGACCTTGTCGCGAGTGCGCGCCGGCAAGGCCAATCCCAAAATCCTTGACCCTGTTAAGGTTGAATATTATGGCTCGATGAT
>JAFZUL010000085.1 GCA_017618355.1 Muribaculaceae bacterium | reverse complement strand
TCATCGCAAACATGTCAATGATCTCGAAAAACGCTCCCCGGCGCTGCGGCCTCGCTTTTTGACAGGGCGTCAAAAAAACCGCTCAACTCGGAACCAGGTCCTCGTGAGCCGAAAAGCGATGCAAAATTACAACCGATTTTTCACATGGCAAAATGTTTTCACAAAAAAATGCGGAAAAATCGAGAATTTAACATTCCTTCACAAGAAAAGGGGCAATTAGGGGCGAAAAGGAGGGAAAGGAGTCAAAGGAATTAAAGGAATCAAAGCAGTTGAATGGACCGCAACATTGCCGAGACGGCACCTGAGCGCCGTGCATACGGCGCAACACAACAACAACGCCCACGCTAACGGAAACCAAATGCCCACACTAACGGGAATCATTCACTAACACCATGGAAAACTTGAATCCCACTCTTACTCTTGGGTGAGACTTGGCGATACACCTTAATTAATATATAGCATAGTGATTAGTTGTGCGAGTTTTTTGTTGGCCTAATGTTGTGGATGTGATTTTTTATTTCTAATTTTGTTGCAGTTTTGTATCTAATATTATTTGCTGTGAAAAGAATGAAGAAAATACTATTGATGTGCCTGGCGGTCTTCGTAGCTGGGTTAAGTGGCATCTCTAAGGGCGACGCACTGGGCAACACCACTGCTCAGGGGGCTGGTATTGAGCGCATGCGTTTTCATTGCGAGAATGACACAACAAAGATAAACTCGCTACTGCAGGAAGGCATTCAAAGTGGGTTGAGCGACCCCAACGAGCTTGTGTGCTTCTATGCCCACAAACTTGAGGGCACACCTTACGTGGCCCACACTCTTGAGGGCGAAAGCGAGATGCTCACAATCAACATCGATGAACTCGACTGCACAACGTTTATAGAGACTTTGTATGCCTTGACCCGCACTACGCTAAACGGCCGTTACTCTTGGCGCGACTATGCCCACCATCTTGAGGACCTGCGTTACCGACGTGGCGAGATGGGCGACTACTCCAGCCGCCTGCACTACATCAGCGACTGGATTATCGACAACAGCAATCGCGGCAACCTAGTTGACGTGACAAGCGATATAAAATGTGTGCGCTATAAGATAAAGAACATCAACTACATGAGCACTCACCGCGACAGCTACCCATCGCTTGCCAACGACACAATCTATGAGAAGATCAAGAATTTTGAGATTGGCTTCCGCAATCACCGTTTCCCATTTATAAAAAAAGAGAGTCTTAACTCAAAGGATGTGAAGGCAGTGGTTAAGCGCGGCGATTTCGTTGGATTGGTGACCCGAATCGATGGCCTAGACATTTCTCACTTGGGGATTGTTGAACTAGATGCAGAGGGCAATATCGTGCTCCTTGACGCGTCGTCAATAGGCAAAAAAGTAATGCTTGAGGATATTGACTTGAAAAAGCAACTCTCAAGGAACCCTAAGAACGAGGGAGTGAGATTCTTTAGACTGACAAACAACTGATAAACTACAATAACTAATAAAGCCAGCGGCATCGTTGATGTCGCTGGCTTTGATATAAGTATATCTTCGTTAGAAGAATGAGTGCTTATCTTGTGGAGTATCGTTGATTTCTTACTCCTCGGCTGCAGGCTGCTCGGTCTTCTCAGCGGCAGCTTTCTTGCCTGAACGGCGGCTGCGGCGAGTTGCCTTCTTAGCAGTCTCTTTCTTCTCGGCGAGAAGAGCCTCGTTGTAGTCAACTAACTCGATAAAGCAAGTCTTAGCATTGTCACCGAGACGGTTGCCCAACTTGAGGATGCGAGTGTATCCACCTGGACGGTCGGCAATCTTCTGTGAGATCTCGTTGAAGAGAATGCTTACTGCCTGCTTGTTCTGAAGATAGCTAAACACTACTCTTCTTGAAGCTGTGTCATCGTTCTTAGCACGATTTATAAGGGGCTCGGCATAAACGCGGAGAGCTTTAGCCTTAGGCAGAGTTGTGAAAATTCTCTTGTGCATGATCAGCGAGATGGTCATGTTGGCCAGCATGGCGTCGCGGTGTCCCTTCTTGCGGCTTAGGTGATTGAATTTCTTATTATGTCTCATCGTTATTACTCTTTATCTAATTTATACTTTGAAATATCCATGCCAAAGTTGAGGCCATGGCTTGACAAGAGTTCCTCGAGCTCAGACAAAGATTTCTTGCCGAAGTTGCGGAACTTGAGAAGGTCGGTCTTGTTGTACTTGACAAGGTCGCCAAGCGACTCGACTTCGGCCGACTTGAGGCAGTTGAGTGCACGTACAGAGAGCTGCATATCGACGAGCTTAGTCTTAAGCAGCTGACGCATGTGTAATACTTCCTCGTCGAACTCCTCGTTGCCTTCGTTCTCGGCAGCATCGAGGGCGATCTTCTCGTCGGAGAAAAGCATAAAATGCTGAATAAGTATTCTTGCGGCTTCTTTAAGAGCCTCCTTTGGATGAATCGAGCCATCGGTGGTAATCTCGAGCACGAGTTTCTCGTAGTCGGTCTTTTGCTCCACACGATAGTTCTCGATAGCATACATTACATTAACAATTGGAGTGTAGATAGAGTCGATAGCGATAACGTCGATAGGATCGTTGTTACTACGGTTCTCCTCGGCGGGCACATATCCGCGACCCTTGTTAATGGTGATGTCGAGCTGGAAGCTTGCTTTAGGGTCAAGGTTGCAGATTACGAGCTCTGGGTTAAGAACCTCAAAACCGTTAAGCACCTTACCTATGTCGCCTGCATGAAAAACATCCTGTCCTGAAACCTTGATTGTAGCTTTCTCGGTTTCGGTCTCGTCAACGACTTGCTTGAGGCGCACTTTCTTGAGGTTAAGAATGATGTTAGTGACATCTTCTTTTACCCCAGGTATTGTTGCGAACTCATGCTTAACGCCGTCGATGCGGATGTTGCAAATCGCGAATCCTTCGAGGGAAGAAAGCAAGATGCGCCTTAGAGCGTTTCCAATGGTAACGCCATAACCAGGCTCAAGGGGTCTAAACTCAAACTTGCCGAAATAGTTGTCGGCTTCGAGCATCAAGACCTTTTCGGGTTTCTGAAATGCTAAAATAGACATGGATGTTAAATTTTACTGTTTAGAATACAACTCAACGATCAATTGCTCTTTGATGTTCTCGGGAATTTCGTCGCGCTGTGGCACGTTAATCATCTTGCCACCCTTCACGCTCTCGTCCCATTCAATCCAAGGATACTTGCTGTGGTTGAAGCCTGCAAGTGAGTCTTGTATTACCTCAAGAGATTTAGATTTTTCTCTAACAGCTACGAGTTCGCCTGGAGTCACTGAGTAAGAAGGAATGTTAACAACATTGCCGTTTACTGTGATGTGACGGTGCAGAACGAGCTGGCGTGCTGCCGAGCGTGTTTTAGCGATACCTAGGCGGAACACCACGTTGTCGAGACGTGACTCGAGCAATTGCAGGAGCACCTCACCTGTTACGCCCTTAGAAGACGAAGCTTTCTCGAAGAGGTTGCGGAACTGACGCTCAAGAACACCATAGGTGTACTTTGCTTTTTGTTTTTCGCGAAGCTGCGTACCGTACTCTGAGAGTTTTCTTCTTCTGTTGGCACCGTGCTGGCCTGGAGGGTTGGTTCTTTTAGCAAGAACCTTGTCTTCTCCGAAAATTGGCTCGCCAAATTTGCGTGCGATTTTTGATTTTGGACCGGTATATCTAGCCATTTTTTGTTTAAAATTTTAAAAGTTAAGTTCTGGATGAATCGCTTCAGTGCAGCCGCGATTGCAGAGAGGTTGTTAAAAAAGGTGCAATCCAATCACTGACAGAGATTCGCGAAAAAATTAATAAATACTGTGAAGCAGTTGTCAAATCCTTAAGGAAATATTAAACTCTTCTTCTCTTAGGAGGACGACATCCGTTGTGTGGCAGTGGAGTAACATCGATAATCTCGGTCACTGCGATGCCAGCGCCATGGATGGTACGGATAGCAGATTCGCGTCCGTTGCCAGGTCCTTTCACATAAGCCTTAACCTTGCGAAGTCCGAGGTCATAGGCCACCTTAGCACAGTCTTGGGCTGCCATTTGAGCGGCATAAGGAGTGTTCTTTTTAGAGCCACGGAATCCCATCTTGCCTGCCGAAGACCATGAAATAACTTGTCCCTCGCTATTAGCGAGACACACAATGATGTTGTTAAACGAAGAGTGAACATGAAGTTGTCCCACTCCATCAACTTTAACAACTCTCTTCTTAGCTGCGACTGTTTTCTTTGCCATACCTTAAAATTATTTAGTAGCTTTCTTCTTGTTAGCAACAGTTTTCTTGCGTCCCTTGCGAGTGCGAGCGTTATTCTTAGTACTCTGCCCGCGCACTGGCAGACCGTTGCGGTGGCGAATGCCACGGTAGCAACCGATGTCCATGAGTCGCTTGATGTTCATTTGTACTTCGCTACGGAGGTCACCTTCAACCTTGTAGTTCTCGCCGATTACCTCGCGAACTTTGGCAGCCTCGGCGTCGGTCCAATCTTTGACCTTAGTATCCTCGCTCACTCCAGCCTCGGCCAGGATTTTAGCAGCCGAGCTACGGCCGATACCGTAGATGTAAGTGAGAGCGATAACACCTCTCTTGTTCTGGGGCAGGTCAACGCCCACAATTCTTATTGCCATATTATAAAACTGAAATTTTGTGCAAAATTAATAAAAATTATCCTTGACGCTGCTTAAACTTAGGATTTTTCTTGCAAATCACGTATAAACGCCCTTTACGACGTACGATTTTGCAGTCGTCGCTGCGTTTTTTTATAGAAGCTCTTACTTTCATAGTAGTGTGTTTATGTAAGTTGTGATTTTAAATGAATCTAAATTATTTGTATCTAAAAGCAATTCTTCCCTTGCTCAAGTCGTAGGGTGACATCTCCACTCTCACTTTGTCGCCGGGGAGGATCTTGATGTAGTGCATCCTCATCTTTCCGGAGATGTGAGCTGTGATTTGATGACCGTTCTCCAGTTCGACGCGGAACATAGCGTTTGACAAAGCCTCAACGATTGTTCCGTCTAATTCGATAGCATTTTGTTTAGCCATAAAATAATCGTGTGTGATGTGAGTATTAATAATTTATTTAAATGAATCGGTCTCCTAGCACTTCTTTGATGTACTCAAAAGAAGAGAGAATATCGGGTTTTCCATTATGCACAGCCACCGAGTGCTCAAAGTGAGCCGAGGGCTTGAAGTCTTTGGTGCGTGCTGTCCATCCGTCACGCTCAATGACGATATTCTTGCTCCCCATATTAATCATGGGCTCAATGGCAATCGTCATGCCGTTCTTGATGAGAGGTCCAGTGCCGCGTCGTCCGTAGTTGGGGACGTCGGGGTCTTCGTGGAGTTTCTTTCCCACTCCGTGTCCGCACATCTCACGCACTACTCCATATCCTCTTTTCTCGCAGTACTGCTGAATGGTGTTACCAATGTCTCCGATGCGGTTGCCAGGAATAGCTTTCTTTATTCCCTCGTAAAGAGATTCTTTGGTGGTGATGAGTAGTTGTCTCACTTCCTCGCTCACTTCTCCCACACAAAATGTGTAGCAAGAGTCACCATTGAAGCCTTCTTTAGTTACCGCTCCGCAGTCGATAGAAACAATGTCGCCTTCTCTGAGGACGTATCCCGAAGGGATGCCGTGCACTACAGTCTCATTTACCGAGATGCACACCGATGCTGGATATCCATAGAGTCCTAAGAACCCTGGCACACAGCCTTGTGAGCGAATGTACTCGTCGGCGATATTGTTGAGCTTCCGGGTTGTGATCCCGGGGGCGACCCACTTGGCGAGTTCGCCTAGTGTGCGCGCCACCACGAGGTCAGCTTCCCTGAGCAATTCTATCTCTTCTTCGGTCTTTAAATAAATCATACTCAGAACTTGAGTTCTAAATCATTTAAGGGGAATGAATGCATTAAGAAGCTCTTCCCTTGATTTTACCACTCTTCATGAGTCCGTCATAATGGTGCATCCTGAGGTGAGTCTCGATTTGCTGCAGCGTGTCGAGAACCACACCCACACTAATGAGCAGTGATGTACCACCGAAGAATTGCGCGAAGTGCTGGTTCACGCCAAGCAGTCGTGCGAAAGCTGGCATGATAGCCACGATACCGAGGAAAATAGATCCTGGCAAAGTGATACGCGACATGATAGAGTCGAGATACTCGGCTGTCTTCTTGCCTGGTTTGATGCCTGGGATAAATCCGCTGTTCTTCTTCATCTCCTCTGCCATCTGAGTGGGTCGCACTGTGATAGCGGTATAGAAATAGGTGAAGGCAACGATAAGGAGGAAGTAAACCAGGTTATACCAGAAACCGTTCATATCGACAAAGGCCGATGCAAATCCCGAGCCGTCTTGGCTGAATTGAGCAAATGTCAATGGGATGAACATCAAGGCTTGCGCGAAGATGATAGGCATCACGTTAGCAGCATTAACCTTGAGAGGAATGTACTGACGGGCACCACCATACTGCTTGTTGCCGACGATGCGCTTAGCATACTGCACAGGCACTTTGCGAGTACCTTGGGTGAGCATAACAGCACCTGCTGTAACAGCGAAGAGCACTACAATCTCAACAAGGAACATCACAAGACCACCCTGCGCGCTGGTGAGACGACCAGTGAACTCTTGCGAGATGGCACCTGGGAAACGTGCGATGATACCCACGAAGATGATGAGTGAGATACCGTTACCAATTCCCTTGTCGGTGATTTTCTCGCCGAGCCACATGATGAACATACCACCCGCAGAGAGCACGATGGTGAGGAATGCCAGTTGCCATGCATTAAAGCTAACACCTACTTGATATTGCAGGTTCAGAATATAGGCAAGTCCCTGAACAATGAGGATGACCACTGTGAGGTAACGAGTGTACTGGTTAAGCTTCATGCGTCCACTCTCGCCCTCACGCTGCATCTTCTGGAAGCTAGGCAGCACCATACCCAAAAGTTGAATCACGATTGACGCTGTGATGTAGGGCATGATACCGAGTGCAAAGATCGAAGCCTGAGAGAAGGCACCACCCGAGAACATATCAAGCAGCTGCATAAGACCAGTCTTATTGGTAAAGTCAGCAAGCTTTTGAAGTTCATTAGGGTTGATACCTGGCAACACCACCTGGCATCCAAAACGATAAATCAGAATGAACAAGAAGGTGATGGTAAGCCTCTTGCGCAAGTCTTCAATCTTCCAAATATTCTTTAATGTTTGAATGAGTTTCATTATCTCTTAATTAAAGTTTGTTGATAGTTCCTCCAGCTGCGGCAATGATTTCCTCAGCCTTCTTAGAGAATGCGTTGGCCTCAACGTCCACTTTCTTTGTGAGAGTTCCAACACCAAGAATCTTCACGAGTTGGTTCTTGCGAACGAAACCTGCCTGAATGAGGTCGGCCACAGTAACCTTGTCGAGGTTCTTGTCGGCAGCGAGCTGCTCGATAGTAGTGATGTTGATAGCTTTATATTCAACGCGGTTGATGTTCTTGAATCCGAATTTAGGCACACGGCGCTGAAGCGGCATCTAACCACCTTCGAATCCCACCTTGTTTTTGTAACCTGAGCGCGACTTGGCACCCTTGTGTCCGCGAGTAGAAGTTCCTCCCATGCCGCTGCCTGGTCCACGACCAATGCGACGCTTGCTCTTGTTGGAACCTACTGCTGGTTTTAAATTACTTAATTCCATAGTGCTAATTGAAGTTATTATTCAGCGTTCGTTACTTCTACAAGGTGACGAACTTGGTTAATCATACCCAAGACTTGAGGAGTGTCTTCCTTCTCAACGACTTGATTCATTTTTCTCAGACCCAGAGCATCGAGGGTTCTTTTTTGACGTGCCGGACGGTTGATGCGGCTCTTGACTTGTTTGATTTTAATTTTAGCCATAGTAGTCAATAATTTTATCCGTTAAACACTTTTTCCAAAGAGATACCACGATAGTGGGCAACAGTCATAGGGCTGCGGAGCTCAGAGAGAGCCTTGAAGGTAGCCTTCACAAGGTTGTGAGGGTTAGAAGAGCCCTTCGACTTACAGATCACGTCGGTAACACCGACACTCTCGAGAACGGCACGCATGGCACCACCAGCCTTAACACCAGTACCTGGAGTGGCGGGTTGCATGATAATGCGTGAGCCACCAAACTTAGCGGCTTGCTCGTGAGGGATAGTGCCTTTGTAAACAGGCACCTTGATGAGGTTTTTCTTAGCCACCTCTACGCCCTTAGCGATTGCAGTGGTAACCTCATTGGCCTTACCGAGGCCGTAACCAATCACACCATTGCCGTCACCAACGACAACGATAGCAGCGAAAGTGAAGGTGCGACCACCCTTGGTAACCTTGGTGGTGCGGTTGATAGCCACGAGGCGATCTTTCAATTCCACATCGCTTGAAATTTTAACTCTATTATTCTTAGCCATAATTGTGATTTTAGAATTTGAGACCACCCTTGCGAGCTCCATCGGCGAGCGATTTAACGCGGCCGTGGAACAAGAAACCGTTGCGGTCGAAAACGACAGTATCAATACCTGCGGCGATAGCCTTCTTGGCTACATTCTCGCCTACCTGAGCTGCGATTTCGCTCTTAGTACCCTGCTCGATTCCCTTAGAAGAAGCCGACACGATAGTGTTGCCAGCCACGTCGTCGATGAGTTGGGCATAGATTTGCTTGTTGCTGCGGAAGACGCACAAGCGTGGACGCTGAGCTGTACCGCTGATTTTGCCGCGGATACGAGCCTTGATTTTCTTACGTCTTTGTTCTTTTGATATCATAGTAGTGTAAGTGTCTTAATTATTATTTGGCAGCAGCCGTTTTACCTGACTTGCGGCGAATAACCTCGCCAACGAACTTAACACCCTTGCCCTTGTAAGGTTCGGGCTTGCGGAATGAGCGGATCTTGGCGCAAATTTGACCAAGAAGCTGCTTGTCGCACGACTCGAGAGTGATGAGCGGGTTCTTGTTACGCTCAGTAACAGCGTTTACTTGAACCTCGGGAGGCATCTTCAGATAGATGGCGTGAGAGTAACCCAGTGTGAGTTGGAGCACTTGTCCTTTGCTCTCGGCCTTGTAACCTACACCCACGATTTCGAGCTCTTTCTTGAAACCGGTGCTAACACCAGTAACCATGTTGTTGATGAGAGCGCGATAGAGACCGTGCTGTGCGCGCGACTCGCGGTTATCGTCGGGGCGAGAAACGTTGATGTTTCCGTCCTCAATCTCAACCTTAATATTAGGGTTCACTGCTTGCTTGAGCTCGCCCTTAGGACCCTTAACGGTTATTACGTTGTCTTTAACGTCGATAGTTACGCCGGCGGGTATAGCGATTGGCAATTTACCTATTCTTGACATAGTTATATCCTCCTATTATTAATAAACGTAACACAAAACCTCGCCACCAATCTTCTGTGCCTTGGCCTCCTTGTTGGTCATAACGCCCTTAGAGGTTGACACGATGGCGATACCTAAACCATTTAACACGCGTGGCATGTCTTTGTAACCGGCATACTGGCGGAGACCAGGCCTAGAGACACGCTTGAGACACTTGATTGCATTTACCTTATCGACAGCGTCATACTTGAGCGCAATCTTAATGGTACCTACAGGAGCGTCTTCGGGTTCTACAAACTTGTAGTTAAGGATGTAGCCCTGATCGAAGAGAATCTTAGTGATCTCTTTCTTCAATTTCGAAGAAGGGATTTCAACGACACGGTGCTGTGCCTTGATCGCATTCCTCAATCTTGTCAAATAATCTGCAATTGGATCAGTCATTTTATTGAATGTTGTTTAAATTAATTCGAACAGTTAGTCGAACAATATTTAATACTACTTTGTTTTTTGTTTTTAAGTTTCTCTTAAGAGATGATTACCAGCTAGCTTTTCTCACTCCTGGGATGAGGCCCTGAGAGGCCATCTCGCGGAAGTTGATACGTGAGATACCAAACTGACGCATGTAACCTTTGGGACGTCCCGAGATTTTGCAGCGGTTGTGCAGTCTCACTGGAGAAGCGTTGCGTGGCAGAGCCTGGAGGGCCTCATAGTCGCCGGCAGCTTTGAGGGCTGCACGCTTGGCGGCATACTTAGCGACCATTCTTTCTCTCTTGGCCTGACGAGCCTTCATTGATTCTTTTGCCATATCAAATCTTCTTTTTTTAAAATTATTTAGCGTTCTTGAAAGGCAGGCCAAACTCCTTGAGCAGAGCATAACCTTCCTCGTCGGTCTTAGCGGTAGTGACGAAGGTGATGTTCATACCTGTCATCTTGTTCACGTTGTCGATGTTGATTTCGGGGAAGATAATCTGCTCCGAAACGCCAACGGTGTAGTTACCACGTCCGTCGAGCTTGCCCTCGATACCCTTGAAGTCGCGGATACGTGGCAGAGCGATGCGGATGAATCTCTCCATGAACTCATACATGCGGTCACGACGCAGAGTCACGCGGGCGCCGATAGGCATCTTCTTACGCAGCTTGAAGTTAGAGATATCCTTCTTCGAAACTGTCTGCACTGCCTTCTGGCCAGTGATAGTGGTGAGCTCGGTGATAGCAGTCTCAATGATTTTCTTGTCTTGTGTGGCGTCGCCGAGACCCTCATTGAGGACGATCTTCACGAGGCGTGGAATCTGCATGGGAGAGCTGTAGTTGAATTGCTTCATCAAAGCTGGAGCAATCACGTCGTCATATTTTTTCTTGAGTGTAGTAGCCATTACTTAATCTCCTCTCCTGATTTTTTAGAATAACGTACTTTTTTTACCACCTTGCCATTCTCGTCGCGCTCAACTTTGAAACCTACGCGAGTGGGGCGCGCGTTGCGGCCGCTCTTAGGATCAACCACGTTGAGGTTAGAAATATGAATGGGGGCTTCCTTCTTGATAATGCCACCCTGTGGGTGCTGTGCATTAGGCTTGGTACTCTTAGATACCATATTGACACCTTCCACGATAGCGCGGTTCTTCTTAGCATCAATGCTCAAGACGCGACCAGTTTTACCCTTGTCGTCACCAGCGAGAACATATACGGTGTCGTCTTTCTTTATGTGTAACTTAGCCATTTCTTAAAATTGTTTTGCGTTGTTATAGGATTACAGAACTTCGGGAGCGAGCGAAACAATCTTCATGTTAGTGGCACGCAGCTCACGGGCTACGGGACCAAAGATACGAGTTCCTCTCAACTCACCAGCATTGGTAAGCAACACGCAAGCGTTGTCGTCGAAGCGAATGTAAGAGCCGTCCTGACGACGGATTTCCTTCTTTGTTCTAACAACTACAGCACGCGATACTGTACCTTTCTTAATATCACTCGAAGGGATGGCGTTCTTAACGGTAACGACAATCATGTCGCCCACCGAAGCGTAACGGCGTCCTGTACCTCCAAGCACGCGAATGCAGAGGACTTCCTTTGCACCGCTGTTGTCGGCAACTGTTAATCTGCTTTCTGCTTGAATCATAATTACTTAGCTTTTTCGATTATTTCAACTAATCTCCATCTCTTGGTTTTGC
>JAFZUL010000084.1 GCA_017618355.1 Muribaculaceae bacterium | reverse complement strand
TTGTGTACTATAGTGTGATTTAAATAGGATTAATCCTTAAGACTGCTGAGCAATGTGATAATCTGTGGGAGGACGGCAGTATTGCCGTCATTTACGATGGTCTTGACTGGAACCTGAACATCGCTCATTGATGTAAATTGGGAGTTGATGCGCTCAATCACTTTGTCGCGGGTAGTGGCATTGCGGCTCATCACCCTTGCGATGCGAGTCTCAACTGGTGCAGTTACGTTCCACACCTCATCGACCATGGTCTGCATACCTGCTTCGACTAGTATAGCGGTCTCAACAAAGCTTATTCTCTCTTTGTAGGAATTGTGCCAATTGATGATGTCGTCTTTCACAACAGGATGGACTATGCTATTGACAGTGGCTAGAGCTTTAGGGTCGTTGAAAATAATGGAGCTTAGCAGCGGCTTGTTGATGGTGCCATTGGCTGTATAGATGTCCTCTCCAAATTGTGCCGTGAGTTTCTGCCTGATAATAGGGGATGAGTGCATAAGCCGTTTTGCCTGAAGGTCGCAGTCATACACCTCATAGCCCATAGTGCGCAATATTCTGGAAACCACGCTCTTGCCAGAGCCGATGCCTCCAGTTATCGCTATAAGTTTTTTAGGGCTCATGGTTGTGTTTTTACTCTTTTTCAATCAGGTAGCCGACGCTATCGATTGGTAATATCACGTTGGTATAGTTACCCGACACTTCGCCCAGTTTAATTTTCACATTATTACTGCTGTTGGGGTCAATGTCGTTATAATCGACAATAACAGTGAGATTCACTGGGTCGCGATAGTGGCTCTGAGGCACAAGGAAAGAAACGTTTACCGAAGGCGGGAAAAGGAGAACCCTCAAGCCTGACGGCTGGTTTCTCAAAGAGATGGAGGCTTTATAGTCTTTCTTGATAAGTGGCTCAACGGGTACGGTGAGTTTCACCTTGTCGGGGATAATTCTCACATTGTTGATGCTTTTAAGGTTCACTTCTTTAGTGAAAGTAGTGGTGAGATTTGCCACTTCAACCGTTGATATTTCCACCTCATTGACTTTGAACAAAGTGGCTTGATCAAGGGCATAGATGACCACCGAGTCGGGGTTGGTTTTTATCATGTCGGGGTTGATGACAAACTGCTTGTCGGGAATAATGTTCTCGATGTTGTCTTCCCAATTCACAGGTACCTTTTTCCCTGGCAGAGTGGTGTATTTGGATGTTATGCTCTCGGGCATTACTTTGATTACGGTCGCACTGCTGTTTAATGCCCTCCTGACTTCATTAACCAGCTGATTGGGATTTAATTCCATAGCGCTGGTCTTCTCGTTGTTGTATTTATTGAAGTCGATTTCTATGGTTGGTGTCGATTTGAAGAAAGATTTCAGGAACGACAGTCCTCTGTCTTTTACTGTGACAGTAATCGATGATGGTACATCATTGATCAGTGTGACATTCTTTGGTTTCTTCACCACCACATTGATGGTGAGATCGTGAGTCATATTGTTGTTGAATGAAAGCAACACCCAGAACAGCGAGGCAATCACCACAAAAATGAGGAACAAGAATGTGTTCTTGCTCGAGAGTTTTTTGCAAAACGTTGATAGCCAATGAAAGTGCTGCTTAAACCAACTCATGCTATATGAAGATATTGCAATAATAGTAGAGTAGTGCAATGCGCACTACTTTACTATTAAAATGAATGCTCTATTGTGTCAATTAGTTGGCGTTCTTGATATCTGCGCCCGATTCGATGGCATCACTAGCTGATGGGTAAACCATAGCCTTGTCGATGGTGATTTTCACGTTGTCGTCAACTTGCAGCACAATCACGTTCTCTTTGATTTCTTTAATCTTACCGTGGATGCCGCCAGCGGTAATCACCTTGTCGCCTTTTTGCATGGCATCGCGGAACTTCTTGATTTCTTTCTGCTTCTTGCTTTGAGGGCGAATCATGAAGAAATAGAAAATAGCGATAAGAGCAACAATCATAACGATGCTCATCATTCCGCTACCGCCTGCATCAGCACCGTCTTGTGGTGCAGCGCCTAATAAAATGTAATTCAACATAGTAGTTTGTATTTAGTTAATAAATAAATGAATAATCTTATGTCAATCAGGGTTTTCTTATCACTCCTGAGTATTTAAGCTCACGAAATGCGGCATTGAGCACACCGTTGATAAATGCCGAACTATTGGGTGAACTGAAGGATTTTGCTATTTCAATGTATTCGTTGAGAGTTACTGTGGTGGGAATCTTCTCAAAAGTTCTCACCTCGGCAAGGGCGACTAGCAGAATCACTCGGTCGATGAGTGCGATGCGGTCGCTGTCCCAGTTGCGCGAGTCAATGAACTTCTCGATAGTGGCAGTGTTGAGTTCTTCTTGGTCTAATGTCGCTGTGAAGAGCTCAGGGCCATAGTCGGCATCCTCCTGGTCCTTGAATTGTGGCATAATAGGCTGGTCACTGCCGTCATTGAGGCGCTTGATGGTCTTTATGACAAACTGGCCCATAAAGTCGAGGTCGTCGCTGCTCCAGTAAACCGACTGGTTCTCAAGTTCCTCGAGCAGGTCGTCATCGTCGATAAGCATGCGTTTGAAAATTTGTACCCAGAAGTAGCAATCACCGTCGAGGTCGTTATTGCCGTTTTCCATATACTCGTGGTATATGTCGCTATTCTGTATTTTGTTGAGTATCAGTTTAAGGAAAATCTCATTGTCACGCCATGAGAGCTTGTGCTCCCTGATGAAATGTTGCAGTTGCTCGTTTTCTCGCAATAGCGTAACAAGTTCGTTTTTTACAAACTTCATGTTAGGGTTTAGGTCTTCTTGTGTAGGAAGGAACTTGTGCTTTGCTTCATCGAGATACCTGTCCTGTAAATCGGTCAGGTCAATAATCAGCTTGAGCAAGTAGTTATACAGTTCGTAGGATTTATCAAAACTCTGCTGCAACTCGTTTTTTGCCATCTCTGGAGACTTAATGCTGCGAGTTAGCATAAAGTTATAGACCATCTGAACGACTTTTATCCTTATTAAAACTCTGTTAATCATAATGTTTATAATATTTTAATGAGTTTACACGACCTCTTGAAGTGTAAAAATGGTAAAAAAATCTCTACAAATTTACGCAGATTTTTTGAAAAAACCACATCAATCGGCAACTAAAGCTGTATTTTGACTGTTATCATTGTCAATTGCTGTTGAATTGCCATCTACAGACTCGTCGCCATAGGTTATTGGGTCAGACTCGTTGTGATCAAGTCCTTTGTCCTTGCGACGTTTTTTCTTCTTTTTATTCTTTTTCTTTTTATTATAGAGTGGATTTGGTGCATGAAGCACATACTCACTGTAATAGCTGATGACAAGCGTCGTCATTGGCAGAGCAATGATAAGCCCCACAAACCCTAGAAGATAGCCCCATACCGATAGTGAGAGGAACACAATAGCAGGGTTAAGACCCATCTGCTGTTTCATAATCAGAGGAACAAGCACCAGGTCTTGAATGAGCTGGCATATGCAGTAGGCGGCAAAAGTCCATCCAAAGAGGGGCCAGAAAGGTTGACCGGTATCTACAGATAGCACCAGGCATAGGAACGCGGCGATGGGAATCGACACAAGTTGCAGGTATGGCACCATGTTGAGCACGCCAATGAAGAGTCCAAAAGCGATTGCCATTGGCAGTCCAATGATAGAGAACTCAATGGCAAAGATGATTCCCACAAAGAGTGACACAAGGGCCTGACCACGGAAGTAGCGGCTCATCGTTTGCTCCACATCACGAATAATTTTGAAGCCTATGTGGCGGTATTTGGGAGGTATTGCAGCTTTGAAACTGCGTGTAATCTTCTCGTAGTCAAGCAAAATGAAGAACATATAGAGCAGGATGAGCAGGATAGTGAAAATCGACAATGCCACGCTCAGCGTGCCGCCTATCACGCTCCATGTGCCACTCAACAAGTTGTTTATCAGGTTTACCCATTGCTCTTTGGTGAGCAGTTTCTGCCATTCGTTCAAGTTGATGTTTTCCCTGATGAAGTCATGGACGGCAGCAGGGATATGAGGCACCTCAAAAGAGGTCTTGGCATAGTGTGTGAGCATAGTTGTCATGTTGCTCACCTCACTGACCAGATAGGGGATAAGATACCAAAAAGCCGTAATGATTGCACCAATGGCGATAATGATAGCCAAGATAGAGGCTACAGCACGACCTTTTAAGTGCAGCACTTTTCTTATCAGTTCCACAAGCGGGTTGAGCATATAAGCGAGCAGGCCGCCTATCAGGAACGGCAACAGCACATGCCTCAAATAGTGGATCACGAAGATTGCTACAGCGATGCACAAAATCGTGATAATGAGTCGTGTCACTCGGTCAAAATCAAAACGTCTCTTTATCGTTGATGTTTCCATATACTTCGTTTAACGTTTAATGTTGCAAAATTAGTGCAAGCCGAGAGAAAAACCAAATTTATTTGGATTTTTCCGAGGCACCGCCTAATTTATCCAAAATCAGTGCAAGCCGAGATAAAAACAAAATGAAAAGCAAAGTATTTCATTTTTTTCTCAATAAATAATACTTGAATTGTAAAAGTGTTTTTTCTTGTCATAGAAAAATTGTTATTTGTTGTTTTTGTTTGTGTGAAAAAAGGAGTAATTTTAGATATATTAGGTGGCGTTTCGGCATAAAAAATGAAAAAAAACGTTTTTCATTTTGTTCTGCTCTAAACTTGCACTAATTTTGTAGGAAATTTTTGAGACTATGAAAGTTAAGGAGATTACTAATGCTATAGAGGCTATGGCTCCGCTGTATTTGCAGGAAAGCTGGGACAATGCCGGAATGCAGGTGGGAGACCCTGATAGCGAGGTGACAGGTGTGCTGCTTTGCACCGATGTGCGTGAGGAGATTGTTGATGAGGCGATAGAACGTGGCGCTAATATGATAATCTCACACCACCCGTTGCTGTTCCGTGGACTAAAGAAAATTGTTGGCCGTAGCTATCAGGAACGCATTGTGACTAAGGTTATTAAGCACGACATCACCATTTATTGCGCCCATACCAATATGGACTGCGCTGTTGGAGGTGTGAACTTTAAGATGGCCGAGAAGTTGGGGATGAAAAACGTGCGTGTGCTTGACCCTCAACAGGGCACGCAACGCAAAATTGTGGTGTTTGTACCCACCGAGGCTGTCGCTAAGGTGGAGAAGGCGATGTGCGACGCTGGCGCCGGCAAACTTGGCAACTACGACAATTGCACTTACAGCATGAGCGGTGAGGGTCATTACCGCGCTCTTGACGGCGCTGAGCCTTGGGCTGGTAAAGTGGGTGAGATACATAGCGAACCTGAGGTGCGTCTTGAGGTGCTAGTACATAAGTCGTTGTGCGGAAGGGTAGTGGCAGCCATGATTAAGGCGCATCCTTACGAAGAGCCCGCTTTCGACATCATTGCTTTGGAGAATGGCGACAAATATGCCGGTTTGGGTGTGATAGGCGACGTGGAGCCTCAGGATGCCCGAGAGTTTCTAAATAAGGTAAAGGCAGCTTTTGAGGTGGAAACTGTGCGCTATAGTGGCAATCTCGACCGCCAAGTGAGTTGCGTGGCGATGTGCGGTGGTGCTGGAGCCGAATTTACGGGTTTAGCGATGATGCAAGGCGCTGATGTGTATATAACCGGCGACATGAAGTATCACGAGTTTCAGGGCAACGAAGACCGCATAATTCTTGCCGATATTGGTCATTATGAGAGCGAACATTACACAAAAGAGATATTTTATGATATAATTACGAAAAAAAATCCTAACTTTGCAGTCGATTTCGCAAAGAGCGAGAAAAACCAGGTAAATTATTTATAATACAATATTATGGCAAAACAAGAAAAAGAACTTACAGTAGAGGAGCGTCTGAAGCTGCTTTATGACTTGCAGAAGACATTGTCGGAAGTTGACCGTTTCAAGACCGAGCGTGGCGAGCTGCCCCTTGAGGTGCAGGACCTGGAAGATGAGATTGAGGGTCTGCAAACTAAAATCGGCAATTTCAACGACGAGATTGTGCAACTCAACACTTTGATTGCAAATCAAAAGGACACTATCGCCAAGGCCACCGATCTCATTGCAAAATATGAGAAAGACCAGGACAACGTGCGCAACAACCGTGAGTATGATTATCTGACAAAGGAAATCGAGTTCCAACAGCTCACCGTGCAGTCGGCCGAGAAGAAAATAGATGAGGCCAATCACAAGGTTGACGCCATAAAGACTCAGATTCAGGCTTACCAAACTCAGTTGTCGGAGAATGAGCAAGTTCTCACTGAGAAGAAAGGCGAGCTAGACAACATCATTGCCGAGACCAAGCAGGAAGAGGAGAAGCAGCGCGAGAAAGCCAAGAAGCTTGAGAATAAGATTAACAATGCCGACCCACGCTTGCTAAACGCTTTCAAGCGTATCCGCAAGAACGCCCGCAATGGTTTGGGTGTAGTATATGTTCAGCGCAACGCCTGTGGTGGCTGCTTCAACCGCATCCCCGCACAGCGGCAGATGGAGATTAAGATGAAGAAGAAAATTATCGTGTGCGAATATTGTGGCCGAGTTCTTATCGACCCATCAATCGCTGGTGTATCAGATATCGAGGCACAGAACGCTTGAATTAAAGTATAATAAAGCACGAGTGTACAAAGTAAAAGTGGCTAAAACGATTTCGTTTTAGCCACTTTTTTAGTTTTTGTTATAAAGCTTTAATCTGCCATGAGACGCTCAATGACGGTCTTCACCAAGTCGTTGACTGCAGTCTTGTAGTTGGGGTTGGCGACTGTGGCAACGCGGTTGGCGATTATAGAGCAAATGGTGATTGCGCGATGGCCCATGAGTTTGGCAAGACCTTGGAGCGCGGCACCTTCCATCTCATAGTTGGTGATGCGTCCTCCATCATACTCAAATGCCTCGATGCGCTTGTTTAACTCTGGCTCAGCCAAAGGCAGACGCACCTCGCGACCCTGAGGTCCATAGAATCCCACAGCCGAGATAGTGTAACCACGCACCATGTCGTCGCGACCAATCTTCTCAACGAGAGTTGGGTCGGCATCTACAATGTAAGGTTTGCAGAACAAGGGGTTCCATTTCACAAACTCGCAGAATTGGCGCTCAAATTCGAGGTCACACGCTTCATTGCGGCCAGCGTAATAGTTCACCACTCCGTCGAAGCCTAATGCTTTGGCGGCAATCACTGGAGTGCCAACGGGCACGTAAGGTTGCAAACCACCACTAGTGCCAATTCGCACGATGTTGAGGGTGCGGTGTTCGTCCTTTACTGTGCGGGTTGCGAAATCCACGTTGGCAAGGGCGTCGAGTTCGGTGACAACGATATCGATGTTGTCGCCGCCTATGCCGTGCGAGAGTGCCATGATTGGTTTGCCCTTGTAGGTGCCGCCAATAGTGTGGAACTCACGGCTCGACACCTCAAAGTCTTGAGTGTCGAAGTAGGATGCAATCATGTTGACACGACTGGGGTCGCCGCAGATGATGATATTGTCGGCGAGTTGCTCAGGTTTCAGATGGATGTGGAAGATTGAACCATCATCATTGATGATCATCTCGGAATCGGGAATGTATTTCTTCTTCATATTTTTGAGGTTTTTATGATTTATTCTTCGTTCTAGAATTAAAAAGCAAAGTTAGACATATTATTTTAAATGTCCACTATTTAAGGGGGATTTTTTTGAAAAAAGTAGCAAAAAACGTGATTATTGATAAAATAACTGAAAAAAGCAAGTGTTATCGGTGCAGATTGGCGATAAAAGATTAACTTTGTAGATGAAAATGCGATTAAGCGAGCGCAATGCCGTGCTTCCACGAGCATTGCCGAGCGTGAGCATTTTATTCAAAAACGATATGCCAATGAAGTGTAGGTTAAATATATTGCTTGTTGCTATAATGGCTCTGTCTTTGACGGGCTGTTTCACTGGCGTAGAGAGCACCAAGAAGATTACTGAGAAAGATGTGCAACGCGCTTTCCAGCAGATGGAGAATGGTAGCCGTGAATCGTCGATTCATGTAGCAGCCGACTCACTATCTTCTTGGCGTGAGGGAAGGATGTTTTGGTGTGTCGATAATCAGGCACGTCTCATCTTTAAACCGTCGATCGATTATGACCTCGACACATTGGCGCTTGAAGGCAAGAAACTTCAATATTCAGGTTCTGGCACGCACAAGCAGCTCGATAATAGCGAGGTGGTGGATATCTACTTTGATTTTGAAGGTCTGCGCCTTGTTTATCCCACGGGAAAGACTTTTGCGGAGGTGAATCGCCGTTCATTCTCTATACCTTTCCTGGTTGATGACGAAATGATTCAAAGTGTGGCTAATCAGCTTGTTAATAAGACGGTATATATCAAGACCTCAATATGGTATGATATTGAAGGTATTTACCAAGTAGGAAATCGCAGGTTTATTCCTGTAGTGATTACCGCAGTGAAGCCAGGCAACAAGGTGTATCCTCTTAAGGTGGAGTTTCGTGCCACCGACAACAGCGACGAGGCGTTTGTGTGGATGAAGGCGCCTGACTCAGAGGGCGTGGGCCGAGACTTCGATTCGCTGTTCTCTATGACTGATGTCAGGAAACAATATCCTGATATCGCGCCTGCCACTTGGGCAAATATTGTCAATGGCAAGGTTGCCGAAGGCATGACTAAGGAGGAGTGCCGTTTGGCAATGGGCAATCCTGTTAATGTGCGTCAGCTGCCTGACCAGTCGGGGTTGAGAGAATACTGGTACTATGACGGAGGGCGATATTTGTTCTTTGTTGATGGCCTGTTGAAAGAATTCAGATGATGGAAGACAAGCTGAAAATAACGATATTGGGCAGCGGCACGAGTACCGGAGTGCCACAGATAGGGTGCCAGTGCGAAGTGTGCCGCTCGAGCGACTCTCGCGACAAGCGGCTGCGGCAGTCGGCGTTGTTGGAATGGCATGGCAAGCGCATCTTGATAGACTGCGGTCCCGATTTCCGTGAGCAGATATTGAATACTGGCGACGCCCATCTCGACGCATTGCTCATTACCCACATCCACTATGACCACATTGGCGGTCTGGAGGAACTGCGGGGTTTCAGCAATTTCCCAATATATGCCCGTCGTGACGTAATAGACGCTCTGCACCAGCGGCTGTCGTATTGCTTCTCTGAGCACCCTTATCCTGGAGTGCCGCACTTCGATTTGGTTGAGATTAACGACCAAGACGCGTTTGACTGCGCAGGCATCATGATTGAGCCAATACCAGTGTATCATTATAAGCTTCCTATCTTGGGCTTCAAGATTGGTGACCTTGCCTATATCACCGATTGCAAGACAATCGCTCAGGAGCAGATAGAGCGATTGCGTGGTGTTCCGGTACTTGTACTCAACGCTTTGCGCTTTAAGGAGCATATTTCGCACATATCACTTTCTCAAGCGCTTGAAATAATTGAGCAGATAAAGCCAGGTAGGGCAGTGCTCATCCATATGAGCCATGGCATAGGTCTGCATGCCGAGACCACAAAACTACTGCCTCCAGATGTAGAACTCGCCTACGACGGTATGAGTATCATAGTATGAGACTAAAAACTGATAACTAAGAACTAAAAACTTAAAATATGGCAACAGTTGACGACAAGAAAATCATCTTCTCAATGGTGGGGGTGAGCAAGACAATTCAGCAAAACCAGAAACAGATTCTCAAGAACATCTATCTCTCGTTCTTTTATGGGGCGAAGATTGGCATCATTGGTCTTAATGGCGCTGGTAAATCAACCTTGATGAAAATCATCGCAGGCATCGAGAAGCAGTATCAAGGCCAAGTGGTGTTTGCACCTGGCTATAGTGTGGGCTATCTGCCTCAGGATCCACAACTTGATCCCACAAAGACCGTTAAGGAAGTGGTACAGGAAGGCGTGCAGCATGTGGTTGATGCTCTCAAGGAATATGAGGAGATAAACCAAAAATTCGGATTGCCCGAATACTATGAGAATGAAGATAAGATGAATGAACTCTTCGCTCGTCAAGCTGAGTTGCAGGACATAATTGACGCTACCGACGCTTGGAATCTTGACAGTCGCCTTGAGCGGGCTATGGATGCTTTGCGTTGTCCACAGGGAGATGAGAGTACCGAGCACCTTAGCGGTGGAGAGCGCCGTCGTGTGGCTTTGTGCCGACTGTTGTTGCAAAAGCCTGATGTGCTTCTGCTCGATGAGCCTACCAACCACCTCGATGCCGAGTCAATCGACTGGCTTGAGCAGCATCTGCAGCAGTATGAGGGCACAGTGATTGCTGTGACTCACGACCGTTATTTCCTTGACCATGTGGCAGGGTGGATTCTTGAACTCGATCGCGGTGAGGGTATCCCATGGAGAGGCAATTACAGCAGTTGGCTTGAGCAGAAGACCCAGCGACTTGCACAAGAAGAGAAGACCGAGAGTAAGCGCCGCAAGACTTTGCAGCGTGAGTTGGAATGGGTGCGCATGGCGCCAAAGGCTCGTCAGGCAAAGGGAAAAGCGCGCCTTAACAGCTATGACAAACTTCTCAACGAGACCGTAAAGGAGAAAGAGGAGAAACTCGAGATTTTCATACCTAACGGTCCGCGCTTGGGCAACAAGGTGATAGAGGCTCAGCATGTGGCTAAGGCCTTTGGCGACAAGTTGCTCTTTGATGACCTCAACTTCATGTTGCCGCCTAATGGCATAGTGGGCGTGATAGGTCCCAATGGAGCGGGCAAGACGACATTGTTTCGACTTATTATGGGGCTCGAGAAGCCTGATAGCGGAACTTTTGAGGTGGGCGAGACCGTTAAGGCGGTGTATGTTGACCAGCAGCACACGAGCATCGACCCCGACAAGACTGTCTATGAAGTGATTTCGGGTGGGGTAGAGTTGTTGCGCATGGGCGGCCGTGACGTGAATGCTCGTGCCTACTTGTCTCGTTTCAATTTCTCGGGCGTTGACCAGCAGAAGAAGTGTGGCGTGCTCAGTGGTGGCGAGCGTAATCGTCTCCAGTTGGCTTTGGCACTCAAAGAGGAAGGCAACGTGCTGCTGCTCGATGAGCCCACTAACGACATCGATGTGAACACACTGCGCGCTCTTGAGGAAGGTCTTGATGATTTCGCCGGTTGCGCAGTTGTAATCAGCCACGACCGTTGGTTCCTCGACCGCATCTGTACCCACATCCTTGCCTTTGAAGGCGACAGCAACGTGTTCTTCTTCGAAGGATCTTATTCAGAATATGAAGAGAACAAGCTTAAGCGTCTGGGTAAAGAAGAACCCACACGAGTGCGCTATCGCAAGTTGGTTAGTGATTGATAATAAAGTAGATTGCTTCCTTTGTAGAGATAAACAAAACGGCCCATCATTTGTGATGGGCCGTCATTGTATTAGGTGGTGTTGTGATTACTCGCCTTTGATGGCTGCTACGCCTGGGAGAGTCTTGCCTTCGATGGCTTCAAGCATTGCGCCGCCACCGGTTGATACGTAAGAAACTTGGTCGGCGAGGCCGAACTTATTGACAGCAGCTACAGAGTCGCCACCGCCTACGAGTGAGTAAGCGCCGTTCTTGGTAGCTTCGGCAACATATTTGGCGATTTCGCCAGTACCCTTGGCAAAGTTCTCAAACTCAAACACGCCTACAGGACCGTTCCAGAGGATGGTCTTGCTGTTCATGATAATCTCTTTCCACAGAGCGAGCGAAGCAGGGCTGGCGTCCATGCCTTCCCATCCGTCCTCAATGTTGTGAGTGTCGAAGATACGTTGCTCGGTGTCGTTCTTGAACTCACGGCCAGCTACAGTTGCAACAGAAAGCTGTACGCGAACACCTTTCTTCTTAGCCTCGGCAAGCACGTTGAGAGCTTCGGGCATCAGGTCGTCCTCATGGAGTGAATTACCGATGCGTCCACCCTCAGCCTTGAAGAATGTGAATCCCATTCCACCGCCAATGATGAGGTTGTCAACCTTGTCGAGCAGGTTCTTGATAACGGCAAGCTTCGATGAAACCTTGCTGCCGCCAATGATAGCGGTGAAGGGGTGCTGAGCGTTTCTGAGCACATTGTCGATAGCGGTTACCTCTTTCTCCATGAGCAGACCGAGCATCTTGTTGTCATCATCGAAGTAGTCGGCGATAACAGCAGTAGAAGCGTGACGACGGTGAGCAGTGCCAAAGGCATCGTTCACATAGCAGTCAGCATAACTTGCAAGAGTCTTGGCAAACTCAGCTTGACGGGTCTTCATCTCCTTTTTAGCATCGCCATATGCAGGATCTTCTTTGTCAATGCCTACAGGTTTGCCTTCTTCCTCGGGATAGAAACGCAGGTTCTCTAGCAACAGCACTTCGCCTGGTTTAAGAGCAGCGGCAGCGTCGGCTGCATTAGCGCAGTCGGGAGCGAATTTCACCTCAGTGCCAAGTGCGGCAGCCACGTCGTCAACAATCTGACTCAGAGAGAGCTTGGGGTTGACTTTGCCTTTGGGCTTACCCATGTGGGACATCACCACAAGGCTGCCACCGTCAGCAAGAATCTTTTTGAGGGTGGGCAACGCTCCGCGTATGCGGGTGTCGTCGGTAACCTTACCTTCCTCGTTCAGAGGAACATTGAAATCAACACGCACGATTGCCTTCTTACCGGCAAATTTGTAATCGTTAAAATTAGCCATTTTGAAAAGTATTTAAATTATTACCTATTTATATTTGTGTGCAAAGTTAGCAAAAAACAACGAAATAAACGAATTAAAGCTATTTTTCTTCAATAATAATTTTGATTATGGATTAGTTGAGCTTCGCACAATTAGAGATTAGCGGAACGATAACCAATAACCTTAATCAGTAGGCGTATCAGAGTTCCGCCTCTTTGAGTTTTTCGGCGTTCTCGGCTACGATAAGGTGGTCAATACAGTCTTGGATGTCGCCATCCATAAAAGCAGGCAGATTGTAAATGGTGTAACCAATGCGGTGGTCGGTGATGCGGCCTTGCGGATAGTTGTAGGTGCGTATCTTTGCCGAGCGGTCGCCGGTGCTTACCAGTGTCTTGCGACGGCTTGCGATATCATCGACATACTTCTGGTGCTCCTTGTCGTATATGAAGGTGCGAAGTCGTGCCAATGCGCGTTCCTTGTTCTTGGGTTGGTCGCGGGTCTCGGTACACTCAATGAGGATTTCTTGATCCTCGCCAGTATTTGGGTTGTTCCACATGTAGCGCAGTCTTACTCCCGAGTTCACCTTGTTCACATTTTGACCTCCAGCGCCGCTTGAGCGGAAGTAGTCCCACTTAATCTCGCCCTCGTTGATTTCGATGTCAAATGGCTCTGCCTCGGGCAAGATTGCTACCGATGCCGCCGAGGTGTGGACGCGTCCTTGAGTCTCGGTTACTGGCACACGTTGAACACGGTGCACGCCGCTCTCATATTTGAGCGTGCCATACACGCCATTGCCAGTGACACTGAACACAATTTCCTTGTAGCCACCAGCGGCTCCCTCACTGCAACTCGACATCTCGATTTTCCAGCCTTTGCTCTCGCAGTAACGGGTGTACATTCGTGCCAAGTCTCCTGCAAAAATAGCAGCCTCGTCGCCGCCCGTGCCGCCGCGAATCTCGATGATCGCGTTTTTAGAGTCTTCGGGGTCTTCGGGGATGAGCAGCAGTTTTATCTTTTCTTCGAGTTTGGGCAGTTCTTCTTGGTTTGCGTCGATTTCCTCACGTGCCATAGCGCGTAGCTCCTCGTCGCTCTCGCTGGCGAGCAGTTCTTTGGCATCTTCCAAATCCTGAATTTTCTTCTTATAATTGTGTGTCACAGCTAGCAGGTTCTCAAGACTTTTATACTCTTTGCTAAGCTTGACATATCGCTTCTGGTCGGCGATGACTGATGGGTCAGTGATAAGAGTCTGAATCTCCTCAAACCTCGCGTCAAGGCCATCCAACCGCTCAAGTAATGAATTATTTGCCATAGATGTTGTTCAATTTTGGGTGCAAAATTAGTGCAAGTTGAGGGCAGAACAAAATGAAAAACGAAGTTTTTTCATTTTTTATGCCTCGACGCAGCCTAATTTATCCAAAGGTAGTGAATAGTTTTTAGTTTTTAGTTATCAGTAGTTAGTTTTTTCTCGGTGCGACTCACTATAATCCATAAAACATCAACTTGTTTTTCTTTTCCCGATTTTTTGCTAATTATAGATAAATTAGGCAGTGTCTCGGAAAAACTCAAAACAAGTTTTGGTTTTTCTCTCGGCTTGCACTAATTTTGTCACGAATTTTAGAAAGAATAAATCTTCAGTTATGGCTAAAGTATTACTTATAAATGGCTCGCCTCGTAGGGATGGCAACACTTTTCTTGCTCTGAGTGAGGTGTCTAAGACATTGAACGAAGATGGTATCGACGCCGAGGTGGCGTGGATTGGTGCGAGGCCGGTGCGTGGGTGCATCGCCTGTGGCAAGTGCCATGAGACGCGTAATGGAAAGTGCGCCTTCGACGATGACATCTGTAATGAGATGATAGAGAAAATGAATGCTGCCGACGCTCTGGTGGTTGGCTCGCCAGTGTATTATGGTCAGCCTGCCGGTCAGGTACTGGCACTTGTTCAGCGCGCTTTCTATGCAGGAGCACAGGTCGATAACAAGCCTGCAGCAGCCGTTGCCGTGTGTCGTCGAGGTGGTGCCACTGCAGCGTTGCAGACCCTGATGATGCCCTTCCAGCTCAAGAATATGCCTCTTGTGACCTCGCAGTATTGGAATATTGTATATGGCCTGAACAAAGGCGATGCTAAGCTCGATGTGGAGGGCATGCAGACTATGCGCCAACTCGCCCGTAACATGGCTTGGCTGCTCAAAAACAAAGAGAATGCCGCTATTCCAGCACCCAAGAAAGAAGATTGGCAACCTATGCATTTCATAAGATAAAAATCTGCTGTGGCACATAACGAGAAAGAATTAGGAACTGCTGAGCAGGTTATAGCCCACATGGAGTCGCTGGCTGATGAGCAGCAGGCGCGTCATTTGATGCGTTTTTTCAAGACTGGCAAGGGCGACTATGGCGACGGTGACCGTTTCTTGGGAATCAAGGTCCCCGAGACACGACGTGTGGTAGCGCATTGCAAGCAGTTGCCACTCAACGAAGTGGAGATGTTGCTAGTCTCGCCTTGGCACGAGGTGCGGCTGTGCGGCTTGCTGGTGCTGGTAGCACAGTTTGAGGCTCAAAAAACGAAACGTCTTATAAACGATGAAAAAGCCATTGCCCAGCGTGACGCTATTGTGGAGTTCTATCTGTCTCATGCCCGCTGCGCCAATAACTGGGATTTAGTTGACTTGTCGGTCTATAAGATTGTAGGAGAGTGGATTATGTTGCCGTCAAATTATAGTGACAATAAGAAACTTGCTGTTCTCGACAGTCTTGCCAGTAGCGATAACCTGTGGGAGCAGCGCATGTCGATGGTTTGCACTTTGGGGCCACTCAAGCATGGTGACCCACAATTCACGTTGCGTTATGCCGAGCGCCATCTGTATCATCCTCACGACTTGATGCACAAGGCTGTAGGGTGGATGCTGAGAGAGATGGGTAAACGCGTGAGCCTTGATGTGCTTCGGGATTTCTTGCACACTCATGCTCAAGAGATGCCTCGCACTGCGCTGCGCTATGCCATAGAGCATCTTAGCGAAGACGAACGAAAACAATGGATGGAGAAATGAGCGGAGAGAAGGGTAATGTAAATATTGTGTGGTATCATGTTATCGCCATCTTGGTGATATTGGCATGGGGAGTATCGTTCCCATTCAATAAGATTCTGCTTAACAACGGCATTACCCCGACTGAGATTTTTGTCTATCGCTCGTTGCTAGCTTACGTGGGGCTGCTCGTGATGTCGCGGTTTAAGGTCTCAATTTGGGGATGGCGCGACGAGGCGCTGGCTGTGTTATGCGGACTTACTGGCGGTGCCATGTACTTCGTGCTGCAAAATGTGGCGCTTAAGTTGACGCTACTCAGTGACGTGGTGATAGTGATTGCCATAAACCCATTGCTGACAACGATCCTAGCTGCGATATTCCTCAAGGAGGAACATTTCTCATTGAAAATACTGCTGAGTTCGATGGTGGCTTTTCTGGGAGTGGCGGTGGTGACTCTGCGCGACGGATTAGTTTGGGGCGATGGACTGCTTGGCAACGTGCTAGCTCTACTCGCCGCACTATCATGGTCGGTATATAGCGTGCTGCTCAAGCGTGTGCAGGGTCGTCACAGTACCCTCTCCATCACCCGCAAAGTGATGATTTACGGCTTTTTGTGCGCCTTCCCGTTGATGTTTCTTGAGCCCATGACACCAATATCCACCCTGTTGCGTCCCGACTTGCTTGCCATCATGTTGTTCCTGGCGCTGATTTGCTCTATGGCGGCATTCTTCATCTGGAACCTGGTAATCAAGAAGATTGGAGCCATCAAGTCAAGCAATTATCTATATCTCGACCCTATAATCTCTATTGTTATGGGCGTGATAATGCTTGGTGAGACAGTGGGAATAGTGGCGGTGATAGGTTGCGCTTTGGTGCTGATAGGAGTAATAATGGTAGAGAAATTATAGTACACATTATAATTATATAAGATATGATTGACGAGATATTAAAATTTAATGGCGAGTTTGTGAAGAGTGGTGAATACAAGAAATATGTCACTACGAAGTACCCATACAAGAAGCTCGCTGTGCTCAGCTGTATGGACACACGACTTACCGAGCTATTGCCCGCTGCTCTGGGCTTGCGTAACGGCGATGCCAAGATTATCAAAAACGCCGGTGCGCTCATAATGTCGCCTTATGATAGCGCCATGCGCTCGCTTTTAGTGGCTGTGTATGAACTTGGAGTGGAGGAGATAATGGTAGTGGCACACACCACTTGTGGCGCATGTCACATGTCGTTTGGTGAGTTTGAGCACCACATGCTTGATCGAGGCATCAGCGAAGATACGTTATCTACAATCAAGCACAGCGGCATCGATCTTGACCTTTGGCTAGAGGGCTTTCACGACACCACGCAATCGGTAATCAACACTGTGGCAACTATCCAAAATCATCCTTTAATGCCCCGCGACGTGGTGGTGCGTGGCTTTATCATCGACTCGGTTACAGGTGCGCTTGAGGAGGTAGAACAGTAGAAAAATCTATTATATTCCCTATTTTTGTGCATATTTTTCTGCTAAAAAATTTGGAAAAGCTCTTTTTTTTACTTGTTGATAAAAAAAAATGTCAATATTGCTTGCATAATTCATTTTTTTACTAATTTCGCACCGAAAACTAATGTCAAACTATATTAATTAACTATGATTTACAAGTTTCTGATAGGTTCGGAAGAAGCCGGAAATTTTAAATTGGAGATTGCTATTGACAGTTCTGACACCTTTGTTAGACTACGTAACACCATCTTAGATGCCGCTGGTTATGATAAGAGCCAGATGGATTCTTTTGTTATCTGTGATGAAGACTGGTGCAAAGAAAAAGAGGTCACTTATGTTGATATGGACACCGATTCGGATGAGGACATCTGGATTATGGAAGATACACCTCTCGACGAGTTGATTGAAGACGAAGGTCAGAAGATTAAGTTTGTTTTTGATTATATGACCGAGCGTTATTTCTATATGATTCTCAAGGAAACAATTCCTGGCAAGAATCTCCACGACCCATTGTGTCAGCGCAAAGAGGGCAAGGCTCCACAAGAGACTCTGCCTGATATGTTCACTGCGCCACTCAAGGTTGACACAGATATTGACGCTGAAATAGACGAGGCTTTTTATGGCGATGAGAACTTCAACGAAGAGGAATTGCGTGAACTAAGCGACGAGTTTGAGAAGGACAGGGAAGAAGGTATTTAAATTTAACAGATATAGATAAAAAAGAGCCATGCGACAATAGTTGCGTGGCTCTTTTAGCTTATATAGCAATGTGTTATTCCGTTGTGAAGCGGTATATGGTGCGGGTGTGGTATGTCTCGCCGGGACGCAGTTCACATGATGGATATTCGGGGCAGTTGGGGGTGTTGGGGTAGTGTTGTGTCTCAAAAGCCACCGCCGAGCGTGCTGGGTAACCGATACCGAACTTTCCTTTCAGGTTCTCGTCGAGGAAGTTTCCGGTGTACATCTGCGCTGCTGGCTCGGTTGTGAACACTTCCATAACGATGCCTGTCACTGGCGACATCACTCTCAGAGCCACCTTGCTTAAATCGCCGGGATGGTTT
This sequence comes from Muribaculaceae bacterium, assembly GCA_017618355.1. Classification (GTDB taxonomy): domain Bacteria; phylum Bacteroidota; class Bacteroidia; order Bacteroidales; family Muribaculaceae; genus Sodaliphilus. Next base: position 8,659 of record JAFZUL010000084.1, on the reverse strand, counting down.
AGTGCAAAGCTGTGGTCATATCCGTTGCCGTTCTTGAGCTGCTCGTCATCGGCATTGATGTCTTGGCCTATGGGTTTGGGTGACCGGAAATCAAATGGCGTGCCGGTAACATCCATAAATGAGCCGTCGGTGATAAGTGTCTCGTCGGCAGGTGTTATGCGGTCGGCATCAACGGTGAGCACATGGTTGTGAATGCTTGATGCGAGGTCGCCGTTAAGGTTGAAGTAGGAGTGGTTGGTGAGGTTTACAATGGTTGGCTTGTCGGTTGTGGCGCTATACTCGATGTCGATGGCGTTGTCGTCGGTCAAAGTATATACCACCTTAACGTTGAGAGTGCCAGGAAATCCTTCATTACCGTCGGGGTCCACCAGTGTGAGCTCTAATCTGTTACCGTCTTGCTTGGCATCCCACACCTTCTTGTCGTAGCCAATAAGACCGCCATGCAGACAATGTGGGCCGTTATTGATGGGAAGATTGTATTCTACACCATCTAAGGTGAACTTGCCGTAACCAATACGGTTCCCGTAACGGCCTATGAGCGCGCCAAAGTTGCCGCTGTCGGCAAGATAATTGGCGATGCTGTCGTGTCCTAGTTCCACATCGGTTAGTGTGCCATTGCGGTCAGGAACCATGAGACTTACGATGCGTCCGCCATAGTTGGTGATGCAGGCTTCCACGCCGTTTTTGTTGGTGAGCACAAAAAGTGCGACTGGCTTGCCATCAACTATGTCAAAAAAGTTCTTTGGGTCAAGCCCCGATTTTGTGATTTTTGTCATGATTAATAAATATGTTTTGTTTTTTGAAATTGATTTGTAAAGATGTGTAGAAATTTAAAATGGCTCACAAAGTTATAAAAAAATAATAAAAAGTAATGGCCAAATTTGCTTATTATTTGGAAAATGACGAATTTTGCTCAATTAAAGCATAATCTAAAAAGAAAATATTTACTGGAAATGATAAGAAGAATAACAATATTTGCTCTGCTTTTTGCGCTCATGGCATCGTGCCCAGATGTGGCATATGGCAGGAAAAAGAAAGAAAAAGACAAAAAAGAACAGAAACAGACGGTCTTTATTGAGCAGACGTTAGAGGAGGTTGACTTGCCCATTACCAATGAGATGGAGCAGATTAATGGCGAGTGGAATGTGGTGGAAATCAATGAATCGGAGGTGACTAGGGTTGCCGGATCAAGGGTATATCTCAACTTTGATGTTCCCGGACGTATGCTATATGGCAATACTGGCACCAATGCCATTAATGCAACTTACACTCTAAATAAAAAAGACAACAAGATTTCGTTTGACGACATGCTTGTAACCAGGAAATCAGGAGGTTATTTCCAGTATATAGAACGTGATTTGCTCAAGGCTCTTGACGATGTTTCATCGATAGCCCTTGTCAAGGTTGGTGATACCGAATACATGGAGATGAAAAATAAACGCCGTGACGTTGTCATCAAACTTCGCCGTCAAAACCTCGACTTCATGAATGGCCCCTGGTTGGTAAAGATTATCAATGGCGAGGATGTGCTCGACCGAGATATCAAAATGGTGAATGACATCGACATGCTTACCGTAAATATCACAAGCGGATGCAATATAATAAATGGTGTGATAACTATTGACCCTTATAAGGAGTTTGCCATTGAATACGAAGATCTGAAGTCTTCACATAACCAATGTCCTAATATCGATACCGAAACTCGCTTGCTTATTGCACTTGAGGAGGCACAGTTCTGTCATAAGCGCAGCGACCGCGAGGTGGAACTGCTTACCACAGAGCGCGATGAAATGGGAAAATCGGTGAACAAGACCCTCGTGGTGCTTGAGAAAGTGAGATTGTAGGTTTTTCTCTAATAATCTTTTAGGATGTTTCACTCGGCACGCACATTTCGTCTTGCCATCATCATTGTAGCCCTTGCTGCACTCAATGGTGGCAAGTCTCATGCTCAAATCAATACCGAGCAGGTGATGAACATTGGGCGCAACGCGTTGTACTTTGAGGACTACATTCTATCCATTCAGTATTTCAATCAGGTTATCCAGCAGAAGCCTTATCTCCCAGAGCCTTATTTCTACCGCGCTGTAGCAAAGATATCGCTCGATGATTATTCGGGCGCCGAGAGCGATGCCTCAAAGTGCATAGAGATAAACCCGTTTATCAAAGACGCTTATCGAGTGCGAGCCGTGGCAAGGCACAACACCCACAAATATGAGGAAGCGATAGGTGATTATAAGACTTGCCTTCAGATGCGTCCCGAAGATCCTGACATAATGCTCAACATGGCTATGTGTGAACTGGCCTTGAAAAACTACACCACTGCCGACAGCTGTTTGACCTGGTGCTTAGAGCGCGACTCCACTAGTGAGCGTGCGTGTCTTGGCATGGCGCAGTTGTGCCTCGACCGTCAGGACTCGATAGGTGCTTTGAACTATGTGTCGAGATGTATAGAGCGTCATAAAAACAATCCACAGGCCTATCTTGCGCGTTGCGAGATTTATGCCAATCATCTAAATGACTATAGCAAAGCCCTCGAAGATATTGATGAGGTAATCAAGCTGGAGCCAAGCAATGTCAACTACTATATTAACCGCTCCTATCTCAGATATCAGGTTAATGACATTCGTGGAACGATGGCCGATTTGGACTATGCCATCGCCATAGCCCCTAATAATGTCACTGCTCACTATAACCGAGCATTATTGCGAAGCGAAGTGGGGGATTACAACAAGGCTGTTGAAGACTATGACTTTGTGCTTGAACATGATCCCGACAACTATCCAGCATTTTACAACCGAACTATGATGCTCATCAATATTGGGCATTATCAACAGGGAATCAGTGGACTCAATGCAATGCTTGAGAAGGACAAAGATGACTTTGTGGCATTATATCAACGTGCAATGCTCTACATAGAGACAAAGCAGTATCAGTCGGCATTGAAAGACCTCAATAGCATTCTCGCCAAGTATCCCAAGTTTGAGAGCGGATATATGCTTCGTGCGCAAATCAAGCAGCGGTTGGGCGACAAGCGTGGTTATGAGAAAGACTTGGAAACGGCAATTTCGGTGATGAAGGCCAAAGGTGTGCATTATAGCTCTTTCAATCCTGTAGATAAAGAGCGGGAGCACTCCAACAAGATACGTCAGAAACGCGCTCAGGAGCACTACGACAAGCAAGATCAGGAGGCTCAGCGTCAGCGAGAGATGATGGATGGAAGCCTCGAGGAGTCGGTTGAAGAGGTGAAGAAACGCTTCAGCCAGTTGCTCGTGGTGGATGTAAATAATGAAATAAAACCTGAGGTGAACCTAGAGAGTGACGGCTTATATGATGAAAAAGCTGGTCACCGCCGTTACCGCAACAAATCACGAGGATATATTCAGGACAACAATGTGGATGTGCAGCCGCAGAGCGTCTTCTCGTTGTCTTATTACAGTTACGACAACAAACTTAACGGGCGCACTCACTTTATGAAAGAGATGACGCAAGTCAATGAGCTGCATGTGCTCACTAGCGCTTTGACGCTTGTGTGCGGCGCTCCCAGTCTTTCGGAATATGAGGCTCGTTCACGATTCAACAGCGTAGATTATTTCAATGGGCTTATCGCTACTAGTGATGTGCGCGCCATCGACTATTTTGGCAGGGCTATGGACTTCTTCCTGCTGAAAAATGTGGATGCTGCCATCGCCGATGCCGACCGAGCCATCAATGCCAGCAGCGATTTCGCGTTGGCCTATTTCTTGAGGTTCAATGCCCGAATGGTGAAGATGCAACTTGATGAGGCTGCCGAATTGTCTGCATCGGGAGAAAATGAGAGCCAGGCTATGCTTTCGCGTCGCGCTAGGGAGATTGCCTTAAGCGATATGGTTACCGATTTGAGGAAAGTCATCGCTCTGTCGCCGCGAAACATATATGCCTATTATAATCTTGGCTACGTTCAGGCCATGATGGGTGACAATGAAGGCGCCATGGCCAGTTATTCGCGTGCCATAGAATTAAAACCTGACTTGGGAGAGGCCTATTTTAACCGTTCTCTTATCTATCTGCAGCTCGGCGACAAGGAAAAAGGCACTGCCGACCTTAGTAAAGCTGGCGAATTGGGCATATTGCCAAGTTACAACATTCTCAAGCGAATGACTCGATAATTCGTAAGCGTGATCATGGTTAGGAGATGAGTAAATTCATTTCTCTCCTTTGATTCCTTTATGTCCTTTCACTCCTTTTTGACCATTTTTTCCACTTTGTTGCAAATAATTATGTACTTTATTGGGAAAAAATTTAATTTTTAGAAATTAAATCACTAACTTTGTGGGCTCAAACGGTTGTGCCATGATTTTTGGTGGCGTAAAATGCTGTTTAGCAGATATTATTGGAATAAAAAGAAGAAAATTCAAATCATTTAATTTCACTAATAATTTTCATGAAAGTTTATAAAAGTAACGAGATTCGTAACATCTCATTATTAGGAAACAAAGGCTCGGGTAAAACTACCCTTGCCGAGTCTATCATCTTTGACTGCGGTCTTATCAACCGCCGCGGCACTATCGACGCAGGTAACACTGTATGTGACTATTTCCCTGTAGAGAAGGAGTATGGCAACTCTGTGTTCTCAACCATTTTCAGCGTAGAGAACAATGGCAAGAAGCTCAACTTCATTGACTGCCCAGGTATGGACGACTATGTTGGCAACATTGTTACCGCCCTCAACGTAACCGACACTGGCTTGATGCTCATCAACGGCCAGAACGCTATTGAGGTAGGTACTCAGAACCAGTATCGCACTGTTGGCAACATCAAGAAGCCTCTTATCTTCGCTATCAACCGTCTTGACAACGACGCTGCCGACTATGACAACGCCCTCAACCAGCTCCGCGAGACCTTTGGCAACAAGGTTGTTCCCGTGCAATTCCCAGTTTCGACTGGCGCTGGCTTCAAGAGCATTGTTGACGTGATGAAAATGAAGCAGTACAACTACGACGGCGATAGTGGCAAGGCTACCGTTACTGATATCGACGCCGCTCATCAAGACCGTGCCGAGGAGTATAACATGGCTCTCGTGGAGATGGCTGCCGAAGGCGATGAGACACTGATGGAGAAATTCCTTGAGACTGACACTCTCAGCCCAGAGGAAATCGTTGACGGTATGCGCAAGGGTCTTATTGACTGCAGCGTTATTCCAGTAATGTGCATCAGCGGTGAGAAGAATGTGGGCGTTGACCGCCTCATGGAGTTCCTTGGCGAGGTTGTTCCTACAACAGCCGAGATGCCCGCAGTTGCCGACACCGAGGGCAACGAGGTGAAATGCGACCCCAACGGCCCAACAAGCCTCTTCTTCTTCAAGACTACAGTTGAGCCTCACATTGGCGAGGTTTCTTACTTCAAGGTAATGAGCGGTACCATCAAGGCTGGTACTGACCTCACTAATATGAACCGCGGCAGCAAGGAGCGCATCACGCAGCTCAATACCGTTTGCGGTAGCTTGGCAAAGACTCCTATCGATGAGTTGCAAGCTGGCGACATCGGCGCTACAGTGAAACTTAAAGACGTGCGCCGTGGCAATACTCTTAATGACAAGGATTGCGAGCGTACCTACGACTTCATCCAATATCCCGCTCCCAAATATCAGCGCGCTATCCGCCCAGTTAATGAGAGTGAGATTGAAAAACTTGGTCAAATCCTCAACCGCATGCACGAGGAAGACCCAACTTGGATTATAGAGCAGTCTAAGGAGTTGAAGCAGACCATCATCAGCGGTCAGGGCGAACTTCACCTGCGCACCCTCAAGTGGCGCATCGAGAACAACGAGAAGGTTCAAATCGAGTATATCGAGCCTAAGATTCCTTATCGTGAGACCATCACTAAGGCCGCTCGTGCCGACTATCGTCACAAGAAGCAGTCGGGTGGTTCGGGTCAGTTTGGTGAGGTACACCTGATTATCGAGCCTTACCGCGAAGGTATGCCAGAGCCCGACGTTTACAAGTTTGGCAACCAAGAGTTCAAGATGAGCATCCGCGACAAGCAGGAGATGGACCTCGATTGGGGTGGCAAGCTCGTTATTTACAACTGTATCGTGGGTGGTGCTATCGACGCACGCTTCATCCCCGCTATCGTGAAGGGTATCATGGACCGCATGGAGCAAGGACCATTGACTGGTTCTTATGCACGTGACGTTCGCGTTTGCATCTACGATGGTAAGATGCACCCAGTAGATAGTAACGAAATCTCGTTCCGTCTGGCAGCTCGTAACGCCTTCAGCAAGGCCTTCCGCGACGCTAATCCTAAGGTTCTTGAGCCTATCTACGATGTTGAGATTCTCGTTCCAAGTGATGCAATGGGTGGCGTTCAGAGTGACCTTCCCGGTCGCCGCGGCATCATAATGGATATGTCGAGCGCTAATGGCCTTGAGACCATCAAGGCTCGCATTCCATTGAAGGAGATGGCTAGCTACTCTACTGCTTTGAGTTCTATCACTGGTGGACGTGCTTCGTTCTCAATGAAGTTCGCTAGCTACGAGCTCGTTCCTGGCGATGTTCAGGAGAAACTCCTCAAGGAATACGAAGAAGCCAACAAAGACGAGGATTAATCCCCTCTCTTCTATATTTTTCTTACATAACGATGTCGAAAAGCACTTCTCACTCAACGAGAAGTGCTTTTTCTATGCTCTTCGATTCTCGCCCTGATAACGTTTTTCACTGTGAATAATCAGTAACAAATCTCCAATGAATAAGCTGAAGTAGAGAAATATTTGCTATTTTTGCAAATTGTTAATCACATAGATATAAACTATGATTATACTTATAACCGGTGCATCTCATACTGGTAAAACGCTTCTTGCACAGAAGATGCTTGAAGAATACAATTATCCGTACCTTTCAATTGACCATTTGAAGATGGGATTGATTAGGAGCGGGAACACAAACCTCACGCCTGAAGATGATGATGTATTGACCGTTTATCTTTGGCCTATTGTTCGCGAAATAGTAAAAACAGCCATTGAGAATAAGCAAAACTTGATTGTGGAAGGCTGCTATATACCTTTTGAGTGGCGAAAAGATTTCAGTGAGGATTATTTGCAGTCAATACGGTTTATCTGCCTTGCCATGACAGATGAATATATTGACACTCACATAAATGAAATAAAGGAACATGCCGATGACATAGAGGTGAGGCTATGTGACGCAGAGAATACCGTTGAATCTCTGAAAAGGGAGAATCATTATTACATTAGTGGCTTCTACCAAAACGGAGAACAAGTGACATTGATAGATATAGATTATAATGCGACAATAGATGCTCTTATTTAAGTGTCGTCTTAAGCGGTTGGTTAGGGGGCAATGAAGGCAAAAAGTAGCAGTTTAATAGCCTAAGTAGTGAAAAGCAAATAAAAAATGCTGGAAATCAAGTTTGATATGCTTGATATCCAGCATTTTGCTTTCTTTGTCGGGGTACCAGGATTCGAACCTGGGACCTCCTGCTCCCAAAGCAGGCGCGCTAACCGGACTGCGCTACACCCCGAGGCTTTATTTTTCAAAAGCGATGCAAAGGTACAACTTTTTTTGATACTGACAAGCGTTTTGTCGGAAAAAAAACAAAAAATCAGTGTTTTTTTGCTTGCTGAGTATTTTTTGGTGCGAAAAGTATAATAAAATAAACAATAATTACTAATTTTGTTGGTTGTTTCGACAAGAGTTGAAAATCATCATTGAGAATAATATTTATCAACTACACAATAGACACATTTTATATTATGTACAGAAGTAAAACATGTGGAGAGTTGCGTCTTGCCAATGCTGGCGAGGGCGTGATACTGGCAGGATGGGTTCAGCGCACTCGCAAGATGGGTGGCATGACGTTTGTTGACCTTCGCGACCGCTACGGTATTACCCAATTGGTGTTTAACGAGTCTATAGATGCCGAGCTGTGTGCTCGCGCCAACAAGCTTGGCCGTGAGTTCTGCATTCAGGCTTCTGGCACCGTTAGTGAGCGCCAAAGCAAAAACCCTAATATGCCGACTGGTGACATCGAAATCATAGTTAATGAGTTGAATATCCTCAGTCCAAGCGCTACACCGCCGTTTACCATTGAGGACAATACCGATGGTGGTGATGACTTGCGCATGAAGTACCGCTATCTCGACTTGCGTCGTCCCAGTGTGCGCCAGAATCTGGAGCTCCGTCACCGCATGACAATCCTGATCCGCAACTTCCTCGACAGTCGCGACTTTATCGAGGTGGAGACTCCAATCTTGGTGGGCAGCACTCCTGAGGGTGCTCGCGACTTCGTGGTTCCCAGTCGCATGAATCCTGGCCAGTTCTATGCTTTGCCTCAGAGTCCTCAGACATTGAAGCAGTTGCTTATGGTTAGTGGTTTTGACCGCTATTTCCAGATTGCAAAGTGTTTCCGTGATGAGGACCTGCGTGCCGACCGTCAGCCCGAGTTCACCCAGATAGACTGCGAGATGAGTTTCGTTGAGCAAGAGGATGTAATAGAGGTGTTTGAAGGTCTTGCCCGCCACTTGTTTAAGGAGGTTCGCGGCGTTGACTTGCCCGAGAAGTTGCAGCAGATGACATGGCATGACGCTATGCGCCTTTACGGTAGCGATAAGCCCGACCTACGCTTTGGCATGACCTTTGTGGAGCTGATGGACGAGCTAAAGGGC
>JAFZUL010000083.1 GCA_017618355.1 Muribaculaceae bacterium | reverse complement strand
CAAAAGAAGGAACAACTTGACATCATCGCCGCCTATCTGCACTACATCATGGCTCCTTTCATCAAGCAGGAGGAAATGGACAGCTTATGTAGCGAAATCATGTCTTTCGCCATCAATCCAGACTATCTGCCGAAGCCATGGAAGGGTCTAAAAGGCTCGTTGACCAGCTTCGATGTCCGTCACCTGATATGGAACATTGCCGTAAGATTGGGACTCGGCAAGGGCAAGCCCTATAGCGTGGAAACCTGCATCAACTTCATTCGTACCATGTTTCCTGACCTGTGTGAAGACCTTGACTCTTCCACATTGAAGAATCTAAGAGTAACATCCACCACTGAAAAGATCCACATTGATGAACCTGGCAATGATGGCATCTCATTCCATATACCAGAATGATTCAATAAAATCTAGTGCCTAAAAGTACAGAGAGTCCTTTTTAATAAGAAGTGTATCGTTACTGCAAATATTGTCGAACCATTCGACTGTTTTTGTAGTACAAAACTGTGATGATTCCCGTCTTGTGATTTATGTCTTAATCATAATTCTGCTGCCCGTTGATGGTGAGTATCATAAACAAAAGGGGATGATTTGCCACAAAGGTAAATCAACCGCGTATGTCTTGAAAAGACGGGACCTGCGTTAGTTCTGAGAATGATACCAAATGCAAAAAATAAGGCATATTTGATACTTTTTCATCGGCTCATGCGTTTATATTTTAGAGACAAACAAATACCTGAAAAATTGATTATGAGGCGCCATTTAAGTTTCGTTGTGATTCTCCTGATGTGCATAACAGCGGTGGCACAGGACTATTCTTTCGCATCGGAAGGAAGTATAGTAGCTGAACCTGACACTATTCCTGTTGCATCGACCACCGATAGCGATGACTGGGTCAACGACTCGCTACTGAATGTGTTTGATAACATCCAGCTCAAGGATGTGGAGGTTACGGCTCAGAAGCAGCTCATTAAGCAGGAGGTGGACCGCATAGGCTACAATATCGAGGCCGACCCCGACAGCAAGACCAATACCGTCATGAAAATGTTGCGCAAGGTGCCCCTGGTTACCGTAGATGCCAACGATGAGATTCGCGTCAACGGGCAGACCAGTTTCAAGATTTTCCGCAACGGGCATCCAGACCCGTCGCTCTCCAACAATCCCAAGGATATTCTCAAGGCAATGCCAGCCAGCAGCGTGAAGCGTATCGAGGTCATCACCGAGCCGGGTGCCAAATATGATGCAGAGGGGACAACCGTCATCTTGAACATTGTCATGGCCGATAACTCGACCCTGAAGGGAGTCTCGGGCATGGCAAGTGCCAATGCAGACAATATGGGTTATCTGGGAGGTTCGATAGACCTGACTACGCAGCTCGACAAGGTGGTGATATCAGTGGATTATGGCATTAATCACGGTGTTGGACACGACGATGAGAGCACCAGCTCGTCCTTGAACCATTACAAGGAGAGTGGGGCTGAGCTGGTGAGTGATGGCACCGATAAAACGGACAAGATGACGTCTCAATACGGCTACTTGAGCGCCAGCTGGGAGCCCGACACGCTGAACCTCGTATCCATGTCGTTGGGCGGACATATCTATGACTTCAGCGATAAAGCCTTTTCCACGAATTTGATGCGTGACGCCGCTGGGCAGACCATCTATAGCTATGGCATTGACAATCACGACTATTATGAGGGTTATAGCATGAGCACCCGCTTGGATTATCAGCGCAGCACGCGCCTCAAGGGCGAGACTATCACGCTGAGTTACATGCTCAGTGCTCAACACAGCGAGAACAAGGACAAATCGTTGTACACCGAGCCTTTCAATTTGCCAGTGCCTTATAATGGTGTGGATCAGAAGGACAAGCAGGACTTTGACGAGCACACTGTCCAGCTCGACTGGATGCGTCCTTTTGCCGAGAAGAAACATACCATCGAAACCGGAGTCAAGTACATCTACCGCATGAGCCGCAGCCACAGCATGATTGACTATCTGGACATCGAGGATGACATTGACATGCGTTTCAAGCATGTGACTCAAGTGGGCGCTGCTTATGTAAGATATACCTTTACCAGTGGCCCGTGGTCGGTGCGTGCCGGTTTGCGTTATGAGCACAGTTACATGCGTGCGTCCTATCCCGACGGTACTCAGGAGGCTTTTGATGCGCAGTTCGATGACGTAGTGCCTAGTGCCAACCTGCGTTATAAGATCAATGATGCCAACAGCCTCAAGTTCTCCTATGCTACCAGCATCAACCGCCCGAGCATCTACTACTTGAATCCCGCCATTGTCGAGAGTCCGACAAGCCGCTCCTATGGCAATACCGACCTGGGTAGCGTGCATTATCACTCGATGAGCATGACTTTCATGCATGTGGGATCGAAGTTCACTTTCAATGTCACGCCGCAATTCTCTTTAAGCAATAACGGAATCGGCTCAGTAAAGTGGGCCGATGGTCTGGTTCAGGTATCCACCTATGCCAACACATTAAAGAGGCGATCAGGCTATCTGTCGACCTACGTGCAGTGGATGGCGCACGAGAAGACCAATATCATGCTCAATGGCTCGGTCGGCTACAACTACTTCAAGAGCAAAGAGTTGAATCTGAAGAATGATGGTTTTAGCCATAACCTTTATGTTAACGTGACCCAGTATCTGCCATGGAGTCTGGAACTCACAGGCTATGCAGGCATGTGGGGCGGAGGCACCTATGACGTGTATGGGCACCGCTCGAGCACGTCGTTCTCCCATGGCTTTGGCTTGCAGCGTTCGTTCCTGAGCGAAGAACGCCTAACGGTTCAACTATCCGCAAGTAACCCGTTCAAAAAGTACACCAAGTACTCGCAAAGCATCGACCAGGGCGATGTGACTGGATGGTCGAGAGGTAGATATCTACAGCGCAGCTTCGACATCTCGGTCAGCTTCCGCTTCGGTTCGCTCAAGGCATCGGTGAAGAAAGCCAAAAATTCCATTCAGAACGATGACCTCATGGGTGGCGGCAACTCCGGCGGCTCATCAAGCGGTGGCGGTAAAGGCGGCCATTAACACACTCGCTGCGCTCGCAGTTTAGAGTACTTCCTGTTGAGGGGAGTGAAGTGCACCCCAAAAGTTTTGTGTCTAACTTTTGGGGTGCACTTCATTTATCTTTCAGTAAAACAGGCATGGATTGCGAAATTTCGCTAAACACTCACTTTCTTTTAGATTTCGGTGATTTTGATAAATCGTTCTCGCTTGGCAATGCTCATGCAAGCCTGGCATTACGCTCACTCAATCACGTTTTTATTGTTCATGAGGCGCTGGTACTCGTCCTGACTTTTATAATTTTGGAAAAGTTGCTCAATCGTGTATGCCTGTAAAAGGCAATATTATTTGAAGTCTTCAAATTCTAATTTATGATACAACTCTGGAAGGAATTCCCTGAACTCCTCCAGCTTTGTAATAAGATGTTCCCGAATCATACTAGGTAACATATCCTCATAATCTTGTTCCAGTTGCAAACAGGATTTATAGAATTCACTAAATCGTCTCCCTTTCAATTGATAATTCTCTTTCATGGCTTTATCGCATTCTTTTTGCGCAAACAGATAAAAAGGCAGCCCAATAAAATCATCTTCTGTACTTGCGCTATATGAACCATGATCCTTTAAAAGATAGACTACGCTCCAGTCAAATTTAATCAATAGTGATTTCCTTTTCAAGTAAAACTTTTGCTTCTGATGAAAACCGCAGAAGCAATCATCAAAAGAGAAATTTTTTGCATCTGGTTCAAATCCGATGCATCTTATAGCCGAATATGCTTTATAAATGTTTATTGCCATAGTGTTCTCGTTTAAGCAACAAAGTTAGCAAATTTTTCACTAAATACTTCACTTTCTTTCGGATTTCGGTGATTTTTCTTGGGTTCATTGTTGTCTTTGATAGCCATGATAATTTATGTCATTTGTTATGCCTTTTGAGTCCAATAATCGTCGATAATCATGACTTTTCAAGTTATAGTGAGGTGATTCAGAAGTTACCGTGAGTTTCCATCGGCACGGGCGCGTCATTCCTGTCCTT
>JAFZUL010000082.1 GCA_017618355.1 Muribaculaceae bacterium | reverse complement strand
GGTTGTTGCCGTCCATCTTGCGTCCCATCAGGTCATAGTAGTTGTTGTCTTGTGGGCGTGGAGTCTCGACATTGATATTGTCGATGGCGGTAGGGGTGTAGTCGGGGGTATGCACGCGGTAGGCGGCATAGCCGTTGCCCATGGTGTATTCATAGACCATTACACTTTTGCCTCTTTCGGGCACCACACGGAAGAATGAGCCTACCGAGGGGTTGGCATAATAGCCGCCAGTACCCATGGGAGGAATGGTAGCTACTGCTGTGGCTTCGGCACTCATGTCGCGAATCGAGAAGCCGCCGTTGTAGTTGCTGCCGCTGGTGTAAAGAAACATCTCGTGACCGTCGAGCTCAAAATAGGCGCCACCCACAGAAGAGTTGCTGTTGGGAGTAGTGGTGTTGAGTGAGCCAGGGATATATTTGCCCTTGTCGGTACCGTTGTAGAGATAATAACCCTGATTGCGCACTTGATATACAAAGTGATAAGGATCGTTGTCGATGGGATAAATCACACCTGCTGTAGAGCCTGCAAACGATACTCCATCTGTCATCTCAGTTTCTTCAAACTCGCCGTTGACAATTTTAACGAGGGAAACATACGTTTTGCCATTCTGGTAATGATAAACGTAGCCGCCTTCTTCGCTCATCACATTGCCGATGGCGCTGATGAAGTTTGTTTGACCTGTTTCTTCGAGTTCAAAACTAACCTCAACAGGTGTGGCATTTAGGTTGCCGTTGGGATATATGATGAGCTTGTTGGGTGATGATGTAACACCATCTTTACGCTGAATGAGGTTGCCGGCATAGTCGAAGCAGATGCCATGACTGTTGGTGCCAGGAGCTTCGGTCAAAGTGCCATCAGGTTTGAGAATAACAAGTTTGCTAGTGGTATAGTTGTTTGCATAGATTGTTCCATCTTCGGTGATAGCGGCTTGTTGCGCAGACTTGTAAGGAGAACCTTCTTCGTCAAGCGCCGAGGGAAAATTTGCTGGGAGGTTGCCTTTTTCTCTGGTAAAGGAGAAAACGGTATCTACCACCACTTCCAATGGCTCCATTGGTTCAACGATGGCATCCCAGTTGATATCCGTGAGGTCGGGCATATCGCTTGGCATGAGGTAGTCGCAGGTCATCATAGCGACACCCATATTTCCATAGAGATTGTAGTTGGCGAGCGAGTTCACTGTCCATACTGCTACCTCAAGGCCTTTGTCGTGGAATTTCTTTACGGTGTAAATGTCAAAGCATCCAGCCTCGATGCTTGGCGTTAGTCCCCATTGCACGATCCAGTCGAAATAAGTTGACCAGTTGCTGTTGCAAAGGAACTGGCATTTGAGAGCGGGGTAGTTGGTGCGCACATACTCCAGTGAGTTGCGCATTGAGGTGAGGATGATGGCTCTGTCGGTAAGGCCCTTTTGCTCGATGAGAGCTGCAAGTCCAGGGAACTTGCTCATGTCGTTGTTGTTGATTCCTGTGGTCCATTTAAGCTCTATAACGGGAATCACATTCTTCTCGGCGCAGATGTCGAGATACTCGGCAATTGTGCAAATGTGGCCTGTGTAGGTCACACCGCCGCGTGTCTGTGTGTAGGTCTCGGCCTGCAACTCGGCAAGGGTAGCGTTGGCAACGGTAAGGTTGCCTCCCACGCTGTTGGTAGTCTCGTCATGGCTAATTACGTAGTAGCCGTCGGCAGTGACACGCACGTCACACTCAAGTCCTTGATAGCCATAATGGTCCACGCCATTGTTGTAGGCTTCAACTGTGTTCATTACTCCCATATAGGAGCCACGATGTCCAATAAAAGTGGGCTTCCAAGCCCATACGCTTATCGCACAAGCGATAGCGAGAAAAGCAAGTAAAAATCTTTTCATAACAGTATTAAAAAATTAATTGTTAATAAAATTTGCGGTAAAGATAATGATTTTTCTGATTTTATGCAATAAAAATGTGAAAATATTGGGTGTTAAAAATGAAATTTTGCTATGATTATTCAGTGATGCAATGTGAAAGAATCGGGGTTTTGTGTGTTATTGGTAAGTTTTTTGTAATTTTGCACGTTAAAAACGAAAATAGGCATGGTATTCAACTCGATACAGTTTTTGGTGTTTCTGCCAATTGTTTTTCTGCTTTACTGGCTGGTGTTTAAGCCAGTGAAGTGGCAGAATGCGCTGATTGTTGTGGCGAGTTATGTCTTTTACGGGTGGTGGGACTGGAGGTTCCTTACCCTAATCGCCTTAACATCGTTGTGTACCTACGCAAGCGGAGTGCTGATAGAGCGGCATCGCGACAAGGGCAAGATAATCAGTGCCGCTAACATCGTGGTGAACCTGTCGATACTGGGTTTCTTCAAGTATTTCAACTTCTTCACCGAGTCGTTTGCCGATGCGATGATGAGTTTAGGGTGGCATTGCGATGCTCCAACGCTCAACATCGTGCTGCCGGTGGGCATCAGTTTCTATACCTTTCAGGCGTTGAGCTACTCCATTGATGTGTATCGTAAGAAACTTGATGCATCGCACAGCCTATTAGATGTGATGGCGTTTATCAGTTTCTTCCCGCAACTTGTGGCAGGCCCCATTGAGCGTGCCACTAAACTGTTGCCGCAGATTCAGCAGCCTCGCCATTTCGACGCCTCCGAAGCTACTAGTGGCATGCGCCAGATGCTGTGGGGCTTGTTCAAGAAGATGATTGTCGCAGACACTTGCGGAATGATTGTTGACAGACTATGGGAAGATACCGCCTCACAAACAGGTTTTGCGCTGATGTTGGGCGGAGTGTTGTTTGCCTTCCAAATATATGCTGACTTCTCGGGCTACAGCGACATCGCCATAGGCTGTGCGCGCCTATTCGGAATAAATCTGACCACTAACTTCAAAGTGCCTTATTTTTCACGCAGCATCCGTGAGTATTGGCGTCGCTGGCATATCACGCTCATGAACTGGTTCACCGAGTATGTTTATTTCCCGCTTGGCGGTAGCCGTGGCACGAAAGCCAAGACTATTCTCAATACCTTCATAGTTTTCGCATTGAGTGGTTTGTGGCACGGCGCAAACTGGACCTACGTGGTGTGGGGACTATATCATGCCACCTGGTTTGTGCCGCTCATTCTGCTCAACCGAGGGCGTTATAAAGGCACTGTGGCCGCTGGTAAGAATTTGCCGTCGCTAAAAGAGGCTGGCCTGATGCTGATGACCTTTGCCATCGCTGCTTTTGGATTAATAATCTTTCGTGCCCCAAGCATGGCTGAGCTTGGCACCTATTTGAGCACAATGTTCTCGACATCGTTGCTGAAAGTGAGCTTTGGATATGATATAAAAGTCGCTCTTACCTACTGCGCTATAATGCTCATTGTGGAGTGGATTTACCGCGAGAAGCGTTTCGCTCTTGACTTTGGCGACTCTCCAAGCGGCATCGTACGCCACCGTTGGGTGCGCTGGACGATTTATGTGGTGTTGTTTGTATTCACGGTCCTTATGTCGGGACTGCATTCTAACTTTATCTATTTCCAGTTCTGATGAAGCAGTTCCTGAAGAAAATATTGATATTCTCGGTCATCGTGATGGCGATTTTCGTGGCCTACGAGCTTCTGCTGCTCCTGGTGCCCAACGAATTCTCCTACAAGAAAGGCTATATCGAGAAGCACAAAGACGAGTTGCGCATACTGGTGCTTGGCAACTCTCATCTCGCCGATTGTATCGACTGCTCATTGCTGGGTGAAGGGGCTTTCAATGCCGCGCAGCCTGGCCGCTCGGTGTATTATGACCTGCAACTGCTTAAGGAGTATATCGACCAGATGCCAAAACTGGAATGTGTGGTGATGCCTTACAGTTATGATTATCAATATTGGGGGCATCTGCATGAGGAGAAGCACGAGGCTAAGTTCAATACCTATCGCTGCATGAATCTCAAATACATGGGCTACACCTATCTCGATGGCGAGTGGTGGCATTGGAGCGAGATTCTTAACTCCAACTACGACCATTGCGGACGGCTGTTCGGGAGTCTTTACAAGCCTCTGACAGACTTCACCATGTGCGACTCACTGGGCATTGAGCTTGACGCTTGCTACGACACTCGCGGCGACGACTGGATGACTAAGCAGTTGCCTGAGACAACTTCGCTTGCCGATTCCACAGAGCAGCGTCTTAACTACCAAGACAACGTGAAAATTTATAGCGAGATAGTGACCCTCGCACGCGACCATAATATGCGACTGATTTTCGTTGCCATGCCCATATACAAGACCGCCCGAGAGCGCGTGAGCCAACAGCGAATTGACGAAATGAATGAGTTTATCGCAATGCTCAAGCGCATAAATCCAGACATCGAGTTTTACGACTTCATCGACGACAAGCGATTCGTGGAGCGTGACTACTACAACTCCATCCACCTCAACAACACCTACGGCGCAAGGAAATTTACCCCATTGCTGCGGGAGATAATCGAGAGGAAAATGTGAGAAGTTGCCGTTCTATTTTTCTCATATCCGCACGCCGTGCTTACGGCGCAATACATTTACAACACCCAAGATTTTTGACCGCTCTTTTGTGGTATGATTTTTGTGTGTAATAGATAAATTTTGCTTATCTTTGTAGCTAAAATAAATACATAGAAGTTATGACAAAGAATACATTTACTGTAACTGGTATGAGATGCGTGAACTGCAAGGCTAATGTGGAGCGTGCTATTAAGGCATTGCCTGGTGTGGTCGAGGCAGTTGTTAGTCTTGAGGATGCTTGTGTCGTAGTTGAGTATGACGAGGCGCAAGTTACCCCACAAGATATGAAGGATGCCGTTGAGGATTTGGGACGCTTCGAAATGACTATTGATGCGTAAAACTCTTCCGGTTATAGGTATGGCGTGCTCGGCTTGTTCGGCTAATGTGGAGAACAAGCTGCTGTCGATTGCGGGAATCAATGAGGCTTCGGTGAACCTTGTTGGTCGCACCGCTACGATAGATTTTGACCCTTCGCAGGTGTCGCTGGAGGAGATAAAGCGGCAAATCAGCGACATAGGCTATGACATGGTGATTGACGATGAGCGCAGCGTGCAAGAGATTGAGGCGCGTGAGTGGAAACTTCTCAAACGCAAGACCATCATGGCGTGGGTGTTTGCGGTCATGGTTATGTGTCTGTCGATGGGATGGGTAAATGCTGGCGGTCGAGATGCTGCCAACCAACTGTCGCTCGTTATCGCTTTGGCATGTATCATCTTGTGTGGCAAGGATTTTTATGTGGCAGCATTCAAGCAACTCAGGCATGGCATCACAAGTATGGACACGTTGGTGATGTTGTCAACCGCTATAACATTCTTATTCAGTGCTTTCAATACCTTTTGGGGTGAAACCGCATGTGGGACACGAGGCATAGAGTGGCACACATATTTCGATGCCGTCACGATGATTATAGCCTTTGTTCTCACTGGACGACTGCTGGAGGAAAAGGCGAAGGACAGCACTGCAGCCAGTTTGCGCCAACTTATGGGCATGTCACCCAAGACGGCGAGGATTGTAGAGAAGAAACAGCCCATTGAAGGCGACGAGGTTGGGGAAATGGTGCCTATTTCTTCTATTGAGACAGGCGACCTCCTAGAGGTGCGTGCCGGAGAGAAGATTCCTGTCGATGGTGAGGTGACGTGGGCATCGAGTTTTATGACCGATGATGCCGCCTACATTGATGAGAGCATGATAACTGGTGAACCCACGCCTGCAGTAAAGCGCGTGGGCGACAAGGTGCTTGCAGGAACCATTCCTAGCCAAGGACGCCTGCGGCTCAGAGCGCGGCAGGTGGGAGAGGAGACTGCTCTGGCGCAAATTATATCTATTGTTCAGCAGGCTCAAGGCTCTAAGGCTCCTGTCCAACGGCTCGTTGACAAGGCCGCTAGCGTGTTTGTGCCTGTGGTGGCGATTGCTGCGTTGCTCACCTTTGTATTATGGCTGGTCATTGCTGGCTTAGACTCGCTGCCTCAAGCGATAATCTCGGCGGTTGCGGTGCTTGTAGTGGCATGTCCATGCGCTATGGGGCTTGCAACTCCCACTGCGTTAATGGTGGGTATGGGTAAGGCTGCCGAACAGCAGATTCTTATAAAAGATGCCACCGCACTTGAGCAGTTGCGCAAAGTTGATGCTCTTGTAACTGACAAGACTGGCACTTTGACCATCCCCAACAAAAATGTGGTGGATTTCACCCGAGCCGATGACTTGGCTCTTGACGAGCGCGAGACTCTGAAACCTAACGCAAGAGAGGCCGTTGAGGCGCTAAAGAAGATGGGTGTTAAGGTACATCTATTAAGCGGTGACAAGGAAGATGCTGTGAGCTATTGGGCACAACAAGCTGGAATTGACCATTATCAGAGTGGGGTGATGCCAGCCGATAAAGAGGGGCTCGTCAAGCAGTTGCAGGCTCAAGGTAAGACTGTGGCAATGATGGGCGACGGAATCAACGACACTCAGGCTTTGGCGCTTGCCGACGTTAGCATCGCCATTGGCACTGGTACCGATGTGGCGATGGATGTGGCACAGGTAACCCTGATGGGTGATGACTTGCAAACTGTGCCCACAGCCATCAACTTGAGCCGAAAGACAGTTAAGATGATATGGCAGAACCTGTTTTGGGCTTTTATCTACAACATTGTGTGTCTGCCACTTGCGGCTGGTGTGCTGCATTTATTTGGCATCAACTTCCAGATAACCCCTATGTGGGCGTCTGCATTGATGGCGCTCTCAAGCCTCTCGGTGGTGC
Organism: Muribaculaceae bacterium; assembly: GCA_017618355.1. Classification (GTDB taxonomy): domain Bacteria; phylum Bacteroidota; class Bacteroidia; order Bacteroidales; family Muribaculaceae; genus Sodaliphilus. Next base: position 10,030 of record JAFZUL010000082.1, on the reverse strand, counting down.
TGAACAGTCTGAGATTGAAATATTCAAGTTAGGTTATTGGTTAGAACTCTTAGATTTCTTGATTCCTCGACTTTTCGATTTATTGTTAACTGAAAAAATAAATATATGAAACCATTGATTTTTGTTAGCAACGACGACGGATATAACTATCCAGGTTTAAAGGCTCTAATAGAAGTTGCGCGTGAGTTTGGCGAAGTGATAGTCGCAGCTCCGCTCAATCATCAGAGTGGCAAGGCATCGTCAATCACGATGGCAGAGCCTTTGCGTGTTTTCAAGAAAAAGGAAGAACCTGGACTCACCGTCTATGCTGTGAATGGCACACCCACCGACTGCGCCAAGCTGGGTCTTGGAGTGCTTGTGGGGGGCAGGAAAGTTGATTTGGTACTCTCGGGCGTTAACCACGGCTTCAATCACGGCAATAGCGTGCTCTATAGCGGCACGCTGGGCGTGGTGATGGAGGCGTCGATGGCTGGGCTGCCGAGTGTGGCGTTCAGCTACGGAGATTATTCCTTTGATGCCGATTTTTCACAATGCATGCCCATTATGCGTCATGTAATCGGCAAAGTGCTGGCCAACGGTTTGCCCAAATATGTATGCCTGAGTGTTAATATTCCGATGACGGAAGACGGCATCAAGGGCATGAAGATGGCAGTCTCGGCTCCAGGACGATGGACCAACACATGGGAGCATCGTGTTGATCCCCGCGGTGGTGACTATTACTGGATGCTGGGTGATTATGAAGAAGAGAACCCCGACGACAACCGCACCGACTTCTATTGGCTTCGCAAAGGGTTTGTCACCGTGACACCCATTCACATCGATCAGACCGATTTTGATTCCATGCAAGCCATGCAAAAGATGCTGGAGATATGAGATATTCAGTTTAGTGTTTGGAGTGGAGAGTTTATTCTCAATCAATGCACTCAAAAGCTATAAAAATCAGAGCGGGTCTCACGACTCGCTCTGATTAATCTGTCTTAATAAACCAAACTTATCACATTAGTAATATATAGAATTATTGGATAAATTAGGCTGCGTCTCGGAAAAACTCAAATTAATTGTGTTTTTCTCTCAACTTGCACTAATTTTGTTCTTATTCTGTATTAAAAAAAGGGCAGATAAAAGATTCACATCTATTTCAAGCGCAAAAGTACAACAATATTCATCAATTTCCAAATATTTATAAGCAAAAATTCTATTTTTATTCAAAAAATCAGAAAATAACGATGGAAATCATGAATAAAAGAATGAATAGTCTTCATTTTTGCATGTTTTTGCCTTGTTTTTGTTTGCTTTTTTGGTCTATTTTTATTAACTTTGCAAAGAAAAGATATAAAACAACAACTCACAAATGAACTCACAAGACTGGAAAGCGATGCTTGGGGCAGCATTTAATGTTGACCCCGACGCTGTTGCCGAGGAGACGGCTCAAGAGGCGGCTCCAACGACGGCTACCGAGCAGCAGGGAAAGACCATGATTGATATTCTCCTTGACAAGAAAGACCGCAAAGGCAAACAAGCGACGATTGTAGCCAACCTCACCCTCGACGACGAGAATCTCAAGGAGCTTGCCGCACAGCTCAAGCGTCACTGCGGTGTGGGCGGCTCGGCTCGTGGCGGCGAGATACTCATTCAAGGCGACAATCGCGAAGCCGTGCTCAAATTCCTTAAAGACCAAGGGTTTAAGGCAAGGATAATATAAAATAAGTAGTAAGTGATAAGAGGTAATTGACAACTAATAACTAAAAACTGAAAACAGGCATCTATATAACGTTATGAATGACGGAACTATAAAAATCATCAAGGCATCGGCGGGGTCGGGGAAGACTTATAACCTCGCGCGAACTTATATCGCTAATTTGATAGGTGAACCCACTGGCAAGACTGTGACTGTGAATAATAAGAAATATGAACAGTTTACCCTACGCAAGGCGCAAAATTATCATCGCCATCTGCTCGCCATCACATTTACCAACAAGGCGACCAACGAGATGAAGGAGCGCATCATCAAGCAACTCCATCTGCTCAGCAAAGGCAAAGGTGACTATGTTAATGACTATGGTATCATGTTTGCGAACAATAGTCTCAATGATGTGCAAGATGCTGCCGATAAAGCGTTGAGCTCTATACTCTTTGACTATGCCAATTTTAATGTGAGCACCATCGACTCGTTCTTCCAGCGTGTGTTGCGCAATTTTGCCCGCGAACTCGACTACGACTATAATTATGAGGTTCAGATTGATCAAGACTATGCTACCGGTGTGGCCGTTCATGACTTCTTGCTGGACCTAGGAACATCAGGCAATAAGAACGCAACTATCACCCAATGGGTAAAGGATTTCATTATCAACAACATCAACAACAATAAGGATTGGAACTTCTTTGGCAAGACTGAAGGCCTCCAAGAATTTGCTAAAATCATATACAAGGAGTTTTTCCGCGAGCACCAAGATGAGGTTATCGAATACCTTGAGGACATTGGCAAAGACGGAACCTCTTCAAAACTGGAGCAGTTCAAGAAATATATTTTAGAAGCTCGAGAGGAGCATGAGAAAAAATTAAAAGAGGTGATAGGCAATTATGGAATTTTTTTCATAAACCGTCATATAGATTTCAATGAATTGAAGTATGTTTTGGTTAAGAGTTTCTGTGATGGTTCATTTACCGAGTTTAAAGACTATCCAAGCACGTTAAAAAAATATGCTACCCAACCTAATGTTTTAAAGAAAAGTGTGGTGAGAAAGGAAGCTTGGAATAAAGTGCTTAGTGGTGATGATGAGAAGTTCCAGCAGCTGGTGAAAGAGACCATTGACCATTACGACATAATTATCATTTATGACAGTATTTTGAAGAAACTCTGGAATTTAGGTTTGTTGGGAAAAATTAATGAGAAACTTGAGCAATACCGCAAAGACAACAACAGCATCCTCATTGCTGACACCAATGACCTGATAGGCAAAGCCTTGCTCAGCGGCGCCTATTTCATCTATGAGCATGTGGGCATCCAGTTCAACAACTATATGATTGACGAGTTTCAAGACACGAGTAAGAAACAATACAGCAATTTCCTGCCGCTGCTTAGAGAGACAATATCTAACGGAAAAGACAATCTCATCATCGGTGACGAGAAGCAATCGATATATCGTTTCCGCAATAGTGACCCCAGCCTTCTGCGAGATAAGGTAGAAGAGGATTTTGCTGGTCGAGTTGACGTTTCACCACTCTACACTAACTATAGAAGCTACAAAGCAATAGTAGAGTTTAACAATGAGCTCTTCACCGCGATGCTCAATGACATGAAATCGAGCAACACCTTCCCTATGCTCATTAAGACTTATAGCAACATTGCTCAGGAGGTTCACAAAAACGATAGCCAAGGATTGGTCAATGTGAATTTTGTGCCGACTGTTAATACAGAGAATGAAACCCGTGACGCAATTATCAAGTCTTTGCCTGGTTTGATTAACTCAATACTCTCCCGTGGCTACAGCATGGGCGACATCGCAATACTTGTAAACAGCAATGATCACGGAAAGCTCATTATTGCCGAAATTATGAAATACAACGAGTCGCTGGGTGCCGATGATGCGCGGCGCCCAATCAATGTCATCTCTGCTGAGTCGCTGATACTTGAAAACTCGTCATCGGTAAGGCTCATAATTAGCGCGTTGCGTTTTCTTGAGGTAACGCAGTATCACTTGCCCGAAGACAACGACGATGCTCTAACTGATGAGCTCACCAAGTTTCTTGATTATCGTGTCAATGAGCAGCGATATTATAAGATTCTACACGATTTCTTATCGCAAATACAAAAGTCTGGCGATATTACTAAGGCGGGAGAAATCCTGCATGATTGTGTTGAAACAGATTATGCCGACAACACTTCATCTGAGGATGACAATCATAAGCAACTGAATAAATATGCCGATATTACTCAAGAGCTGATGCCCGACAAGAATGCTCAGCTGTCGAACCTGGTGAATGTTGTCGATAAGATTATTTCTAAATATATTCTTACCGATAACACTACCGAACTTGAGAACTCTTATATCATGGCTTTTGTAGATGTGGTTCACTCCTTCTCACGTCGTCATAATGGCGGCACGATAGCTGAGTTCCTGAATTATTGGGACACAATGAGTGGTAATCTCACTTTAGGCGCCAGCAATAGTATCGATGCAGTTAACGTGATGACAATCCATAAGTCTAAAGGTTTGGAATTCAAGTGTGTGATAGTGCCTTTTGCCAACTGGCAGCTCGATAAGATGGGAAAAGAGTTTTGGATAAATGAAGACCAAATTCTCAGCAAATTAAATTTCCTTGATGAAATCAAAAAAATCGACAAGGACATAGTGCCACCACTTTTGCCCATCGAGATGTCGAAGTTTAAGTTGGTGAGTCCTTTTGCCGACTTATATGAGAGCGAGTATGAGAAGACATTGATTGACAACATTAATAAGCTTTATGTCGCTCTCACTCGTCCCAAAGAGGAACTCCATGTGTTTGCAATTATTGGCAAGAATGATGACACAACTGGAAAGACGGTAGAAAAACGTTTTGGGAAGAGTTCTCACATGTTGCTCAGGTATTTACCTCACATGACCATCAATGGCGAGAAGATGAGGATGGAAGAGAGAAACCTCAACACAAGTTATGCCAGCGGAGATGAAGCTCAACAGGACGAAAGTAAAGACAAATTGCACACCTTCACATATTATTATGGTGAGAGTTGCAATGCTGGCACAGAGAGAAATGAGGAATCAAATGTGCTCCCTGTGAAGGACTATTGGGTGTCGTCGGAAGTGTTGCCGGTGCATGTGTCGATGCACAACACTAGCGGCACTTTGCGCGACGAAGGTCTGAAGATGCACTTCATGTTTGGCATGATAAAGAGTGAGCGCGATTTTGAACGGGCTTTCAACTATGCCAAGAACAATGGTTTGCTAAACGACAACGTTTATTGGACCGAGGAGAAAGTAAAGGAACTTTTGGATAGCATCAAGACGAGTAAGCAGCTCATGGAGTGGTTTGATAACGACAACATCTGCTACAACGAGCGCAATATCAGCTTCCCGCATCACGACACAATTGATCACCGTCGCCCCGACCGCATCGTGAAGCACAGCAATGGTGAGATGATCGTTGTTGATTACAAATTTGGTCCTAGCCATACTCCCGAGACTATAGCAATGCACAAGAAGCAGGTGCAAGAGTACTTGATTCTATTAAGGCACCTTGGTGAAACTAATATAAAGGGGTATGTTTGGTACACCCGCTCAGGATATATCGTCGAGGTTGAGCAGTAGATTCACTTCGTCATAGGATATGAAAAAATAAGGAGGTGGGGAGTTTTTGACTCCTTTACCTCCTTTAATTCTTTTACCTTATTTTCTCATTTCGAATCAAACCAGCGGCTTGTGATTATCATGTCGCTGATGCGCCACGCCTCTTGCTGGTGGCTGATGAGCGGATTGTCGCCAGCCGAAATTGTGGGTGCGATGGCAACCGATGTGATGTTGTTGCGCAGCACACTGAATCCTAAACCTTTCCAATTCTGGGCATTAAGCCCAAGCAGGTCGAGCAGAGTGGGGTAGATGTCGATTTGTCCTATAGGTCCGGCGATTCGTCCTGACTGTCCCGAGTTTATGATAAGCATCACGCAGTTGTCACCATCTTTGTCGATTGAGGCTCGTCCGTTAGGCGCGTCATCAACCATCTCGTTGTGGTCGCTCACAATCACTATCATGGTGTTGTCATAGATGCCTTGGGCTTTAAGTTGGGAAATGAAGTTGGCGAGAGCTGTGTCGAAGGCATTGACACGTTCAAGATAGCATCGCACCTCCTTAGTATATACGCCGCTGTTCATTACCCATGTTGTTGGCACCATGACTTCGTTAAACGGATGGTGCATTCCCGCTGTAGCGACGAGCGCTATAAATGGCTGCTTGCGGGTAGGGATGATTTGCGTCACTTCTTCGAGCAGAGTCTTGTCGAGGAGGTAATTGTTTTGCTTAATGGCATCGTCAATCTCATCCCTACAATAGAAACTGTTGTAGCCATAGGTTTTTGCCATGTTTTTGACATTCCACAGCGAGGGTTGATCGCAGCAGGCATAGAAGGAGTCATATTTGTCCAAAGCTTTGCAGAGTGTGGGGTAGGATGCGTCGCCGTAGCTGTTTGCAACGACTTTTGTATTTAGGGGCAGCAAACCAGTGTTATACATGAATATGCCGTCGCTTGAGCGGCCGTTCTTCACCTGCGACTTCATCGCGAGCGACACCAGGCACGTTGAGTCGCTGCACAGTTGTTTAAGCGTAGGAGCAACGTCACGGCCGTCTATTTGCATATTCACTGCCCAAGCGTTTAGTGACTCTACTACGAGAAGAATCACATTCTTGCCTTGCGCGGTGGCATATCCGTTGTCGGTGTAATGAGGCTGTAATTCAATAAATTGCTCCACCTGCTTCTTCTCTTCCTCACTCAGTGTTTTCGTGTCGAATATAGATGTGATGCCGCCATAAATGACGTATGGTACAGCGCCGTTGAGGTTCATGTAGTTACCTTGACGGGTCCACATAACGCAGTAGTCGTTGGTGAACTGCTGGGCAAAGGTGGTGGGCTCCTCATTGTCGCTTTGGTGAATGGCTGTGACTCCAAGCCTTATCAAGACAAAAGCGACAATTCCGAGCAATGCCAGCAGGAGTCGGCGCTTGGCGGGCTGCTGAACCTTCTCCATGGGTTTCTTGAGCCATAAGCGGTAGATGATATAGAGCAACACCGGAGGCATAAGCACCTCAAGGATGCGAGGCTTGATGGCGCCAACAATGCTTGTCATGAGCGTGTCGCCCATGTTCTCGGTCATGAAAAACGATGACAGAGGCATCAGGTCGCGATAAGTGGGCATATACAGGAATTGTGCCAGACACCACAGCGTTACGAGCCAAATCACAATCCAGCTCCATTTGCGCCACTTGGGTGGCAGCAACACTAGCGGTGTGAGCAGCAGAAGTGCGTCGGCAAAGCTATTGAGAGCAAGCATCGCCTTGTCAGCCATAGCAGTGTGGCTGAACCATAGAGGATCGACGAACTTGTTGAACTGGTGGCTTACTGCAAGCAGTTGCACCATAATGCAACCTATTGACAGGATATAGAACCACAGGTTTGGATTCTTGATATTATTGTTTTTTTCTTTCATGGCTGCAAAATTAGTGCAAGACGAGAGAAATACAAAATCAAAGACGAAGTTTTTGATTTTGTATTTCCAAGGCGTCGCCTAATTTATCCAAAGTTAGTGAATGTTTTTATGTGTGGCAAAAAAGAAATAGGCACTGCACGGTGGCAATGCCTATCTATTTACTTTTTCGTAGTGGAATATTATCCCTCGCTAATTGCCTCGTTGGGGCAAGCCTCAGCGCAAGTACCGCAGCTGATGCAAGTATCGGGATCAATTACATAGATGTCACCCTCACTGATAGCGCCAGTTGGACACATATCCATGCAAGTTCCGCATGCTACACAGTCGTCACTAATTACGTATGCCATAATCAAAAAATTTAAATTAGTTAAGTAAAAAATTAGTTAGTCTTGTAAACAGGTGCAAAATTACAGTTTTTATTTTATTCTTACCAAATAATTCTGCAACTATTTTCAATGGGAAATGCAAAAAATGTGCCAAAATTAGTGCAAGCCAAAGACAATACAAAATAAATCTTTATTTATTTTTATTGTTGAGGCGCAGCCTAATTTATCCAAATTATTTTTCGGCGGGAGTGTCGTCGGTTGCTAAGTGTGCTATCTCCTCGGCCTCTTGTTTTTTCACGTTCACTTTCACATGGTCAAAGCCCTCACCATACACGCCTTTTACCTTGGCCTGCGAGACAAAAGCATCGGGATCTATGGCCTTGATGATGCGGAACATTTGCATGCTCTCATAGTTGCGGGCCATAACCAGCAAAACAGTTGTCTCGGTCTGGGTGTACCATCCTGTGCCTTTGAGCACTGTGCATCCACGATGGGTCTCACGAGTTATGGCGTTGGCTATCTCTTTCCATTTTTTTGAGAAAATCATAAACTGCACGCTCTGTCGGTTGCTGTCAATCACCATATCGGCGGTAAAGGAGCAAATAAACATGTAAATCAAGCCATACACAATCTTGTCGATTGATTGGAAGATGAACCAACTGGAGCCGATGATAAGCAGGTCGATATAAATTAATGTGCGGCCAAAGGAGATGTTGCTGTGTTTATTGACCATTGCGGCTATGATGTCGGTGCCAGCCGAACTTCCATTGTGTGTGAACACGATGCCTAAACCTACACCACACAACACAGCCCCGATGATGACGTTCATGAACGTCTGCTGCTCAACAATGGGCTTGGAGAATATGGGAGTCATAATGCCCAGCAAAATTGTAGCAATGGTAGCGCCAAGAATAGTGCGTATCACGAATTTCTTGCCCACTGCCCTGAAAGCTATCGCTAGCAGAATGGCATTGATGGCATAGTATGTAATAGCTACGTTCCATCCCAGCCCAAAGTAGAAGAGAGATGCCAAACCAGTAACACCACCAGTAACCACTTTCTCTGGCAGCACAAATGCCGAGTAGCCAAAGCAGTAACAGCACAAGCCAATGAATATCATTACATAGTCCTTGACTTCATTAAGTATTTTCTTGCTCGATGCATTCATTATTTTTTGTGTTTTAGAGAATAGACTTCTTTTGAAATGCAAAATTAGTAAAAATCTCAATCATAGAATAAATTTTCCCGATTCTTATTGATTATTTTATATAAAAGGATTAACTTTGCATAAATTATTAATTTTAAACAAAATCTTATTATGAAAAAGTCATTATTATTTTTGTTGACAATTGTATCAGTCGCTATGTTTGTAAGCTGTGGTGGAGATAAGAAATCAGGCTCAGCGAGCGATGCAAGCGAGGAGAACATTGAAGGTGTAAAGTATGAGAACAAGGACTTCGGTTACTCAGTAGTGTTGCCTGAGGGTTTCGAGCAGCAGAACAACGATGCCGAGATGGAGAAAAGCCGTGGAGGAAAGCTGTTCCTTGGTGGACAGAGCCGCATGATTGACGTGACCTGCACTGAGATGAATTACATTGGTGATATGACTCCTGAGAAGTCAACCGACCAATGCATTGAGATGACCAAGGCATTGAATGACAGTGCCGACGTTAAAAAGATTGATGACATCTCTTTCGTATCAAAGAGTCTCGATCAATTTGGATATCGTGGACACTATGAGCTGCAAAAGAACGGTAAGAAATACATGATTGACGTTACTTATCCAGAAGAGAAGAAAGAGGAATTCGAGAAAGACTTAGAGTCTTTAATCAAATCTTTCAAGGTTGACTAATACCTTTGATTGTTAGAAAAGAAACAATGCAGAGTCCTCATTTTCAGGATTCTGCATTGCTTTTTATTGTGCGGAGTGACCGAGATTCGAACTCGGGAACCGCTTGTGACGGTTACACGCTTTCCAGGCGTGCCTCTTCAGCCACTCGAGCATCACTCCATTTTTTCGCGAAATGCGCTGCAAAGGTATAGATTTTTTGTCAAACAATTACAAACAATTTAAATATTTTTCAGTAAAATGGGAACGAGCAACGAGAAATGTGCGAATTGTTTATTAATACTTTGTGGTTATTCTGCGTTTTTTTCGGGAGATTCCGTTGTCACGGTGTCATCAGTTTCGGGTTTTAGCTGCTTGATTTTCCATCCTAATGCTGCAATGGTTATTGTCATGATGGGGCACAGGATGTTGAAGAAACAATAAGGCAAGTAGGTGAGAGTAGGCACCCCGAGCACAGTGGCTTGCGTCATGCCGCAGGTGTTCCACGGAACAAGCACAGAAGTAACAGTGGCGGCATCCTCGGTGGTACGGCTGAGGAGTCTAGGCTCGAAGCCTTTTTGTTTGAAGGCGTTTCTGAAGGTGTCGGCAGTGAGTACGATGCTGATGAACTGGTCACCAGTTGTGAGATTGAGGAAGATGCCCGAAACCACTGTTGAAGAT
>JAFZUL010000081.1 GCA_017618355.1 Muribaculaceae bacterium | reverse complement strand
CAATTTCTCGGCAATCTCGTGTGTAGAGCCTTCGGGCAGACTTGCCTTGATTCGTCTAAGCTCATTGAAAGTAATGGTCTTTGGCATGATGATATTGGTTTTTATGATTTAGAAAACTTATATTATTTATTAAAAGATGCTATAAAGGTAGTGATTTTATTTTAATGTAAAAAGAAAATCGCGTTATTTTTGAAAAATAATGTCATAATCACTGCTAAGATTGCGAGTAGGGCGACGTTGGCTAATAACGCATAAATCATCTGTTTTGTCTCGCCTGGAGTAAATGATATGTCAAACCAGAGAGGATATTTCTTTTTCAAAAGTTTTGTTATGTAATATACTAATGCTGCCGCAGTAAATCCTAGAAGAGCTCCGCACACGATATCGCCAGGGTAGTGCACTCCCAGATAGATGCGGCTGTAGCACATGAGCGAAGCCCAGGCAATCATAAACCATGTGAATGCACGGTTCTGGAAAATGAAAGCCAAGAAAAGCGCAATGCCAAAGCAATTGGCGGCATGGCTGGAAACGAAACCGAACATCCCTCCCCGATATCCGTTAACGATGTGAATGGTGGATTGCAGGTCAGGGTTGCGTGAGGGCCTAAGCCTACCCACCAGTGGTTTAATGATGCTCGCCGACACTTGGTCGGAAATAAGTATTACTACTGCCACCGCCAGCAATACCGCCAGCATCTTGCGCCACCCTTTTTTCATATAAAGCATGTAGAGCAGCATTAATATCATCGGGAGCCACGTGGCGATTACCGTCACCAGAGCCATGAAATTGTCGAAATATAGCGCGTGCCAACTGTTGATGGTAGTGAAAATGCCCGCGTCAAATTGTTGTAATGCTTCCATTTTATATTTTCTCTAAATCGGCTTTTTTTATCCAGCCGGTTTTGTTGGTTGTGGTTTCTATCATGTACCACGTTCCGCCGTCGGAGTTTTTGTTGCTTATTGAATCAACAATCTCCACCTTTGTGCCGCTTGGGAGCTTGAATTCCTCTTTCTCGCCATCGCGGGGCGACTTGTTGGCTGGTGTTTTGTCGGTCATCACAATGGCGTAGATGGTCTTGGTGGTGTGGTGATACATATAGAAGGCGCTTGCCAGAGCCAGCAACGCTAATATTCCCATTACTATAGCGCCAAAGAACCCTGTCTTCTGCAACGCTACACTGCTGGCGATACGGTAACAGGCGATTCCAGCGAGCATCAGCACAAATAGCGCCAAGGAGATTATTGCCCATGTGTTGCTCGACAGATGTCCCACCCAGTCGGAGAGCAGGCTGGAGAAGTAGTTTGAGCCACTGGTCTCGTTGATTTTTGACTTCTCGTTGACAAACTTCAGGTTGAAGCGCGCGTCGCCGTTGCTGGGGGCGAGTTTCAGCGCCCGTTCAAAGTTGAGAACGGCGTTGGCACGGTCGTTGAGGCGATAGTAGGCATTGCCTAGGTTGTAGCGCAGCTGTGACGACTCGCCATCTCGCAAGGCGCGCTCATACATCTCCACAGCCTTCTTGAACTGCTTTTGGTCGTAAGCCTTGTTGCCTTGGTCAATGTAGTCTATGCCGCTGGCCAGTGATGTCAATGACATCAGCGCAAGGGTGAGGAATATTATTAGTCGATGTTTCATTTGGTCGTGGTTTTACGGCGTTTGGTGTTTTCTAACTTGTCAATGAGTTCTGCGCACTTGTCATAGACGGCTGGCATGTCGCCTTCGTCGAGGGCGGGAGAGTATTGCGCAAACTCGCAGTTTTCGAGCATCTCGAGGGTGTCGTCGATGTGTTCTTGCGGGAAACCGAAGTGCTCCATCTCAACGGCAATGTTGTCCTTGCTCAACTCTGATACAGGAATGGTAAGCTTGTCGCTGAGGTAGCCCCACAATGCGGTGAGCGTCTCGGTGTAGAAGCCGTTGCTGTCGTGACTGTTGAGACATTCCTGCGCCTTCTTGAGTCGACGCTGAGCCACTTTGCTGGCACGTCGTGTGCGCATGAGACTGGTGTCGGCGTGAGTCTTCTCAATCTTGCGGTAAACTGCTAATCCGGCAATAGCTAGCGCTGCGGTAGCAGCAAAGAGTAGCCAGTACCACCATTTGGTCACAAAAAAGTTATGACCCTTACTCAGCGTCATCTTATCGGTGATGATGGGGCGGATGTCCATATCGCGCAGCTTGTAGTGGTCAGATGGTTTGCCATCGCCTTTTTCCACCTTGAGTTTGCAGCCGCTGACCTTGATGCTGTCATACTGTTGGGAAGTGGTGTTGAAATAAACGAAATAGGTATCAGGAATCTCAAAATCTCCCACGTGCTGCGGGATGAAGGGATATTCAAAAGTCACGTCACCGCTCATGTTGTCGCCATCGGGACTGATGTTTACCTTGCTCTGCGGGTCATAAGTGTCAAACTCGCGAGGCATTACCACCATAGGATTCTGGATATACTTGAGATTGCCCGTGCCGCTCACATTTATACTGTAGGTGGCGGGAGCGTAGGTCTTGAAACTGTGTGGATCAACATTTGATGTTACAGTGAATTCTCCTACGGCGCCACTGAAGTTGGCAGGTTTAGGCTCGGGTAATGGCTTGATATTGACGCTTGCCGAGTTGCTCTTTACCTGAATGTCGATGGGCACAGGATTGGAGATTTGCCCCATGGGAGTGCTATATACATCAAACTGCACAAGCTGAACATCGTAGTTTCCCGATGTGATGGTGAGTTTGCCCGACTGTTGCGGGTAGAGAATGCATTTTTTGAGAACTGCAGTGTAGTATTGCTTGCCGTTTATGGTCTCAAGTTGTGGAGAATTGTTGTTTACAGGCAGTTCCTCAATCAGGAAGCCGTTAAATGTGGGCTGCTGTGTGCAGTGGAACTTCGACACGTTGTAGCGAGTGAAGAGTTTGATAAGGCACACCACAGCTTCTTGCTCATAGACCACCTCTTTTGACATGGAAACTTTCACGAAGAAGTCGTTGGCATCGACGTTTGAGCCCGCAGTTTGGTTCATCGGGTTGGTGAAGTCTGGGTCATTGCTAGGCTGCGGCTGATAAGGCTGCGGCTGCTGGCTGGGGTATTGAGCCGAAGGCCTGCCATTGCCGCTAGCTGGCACAATCTCAATGGTTGTGGCTCGCGTGGTGAGTCTCTTGCCGTCGGCAGTGATGGTGGCAGGGGCAAGAGTGTGCTTGCCTGGGGTTACCGCCTCATAGAGCATGGTGAACACTTGCGAGTAGTTTGTCGAGGTCTGGCCATTGATTGAAGTCATGCTCATGCTGGTCGATACCGATGGCCCGTATAGCAGAGTCGCGCCATCGAGTTGTGGGAATGAGGGGTTGGTGCCCTCGGCGCCCTCAAGCACATATTCTACCCTAAATTTTCCACCAACCTCCACTTTTGATGGCGCTTGCACGCGGAATGTAGCAGCATTCGCGGCCAGTGCAGCCAATAGTAGAATGATTGATATTATATGCCTTATCTTTGTCATTGTTGTCTTGTGTTATGAGTTTTTCATGCATCACCACTTGTTTCGGCTTGACTGCCTCTCACGGCGCTCCTGTCCGTCGCCGGCGTTGTTAATCTTTTTCTGAACAGCGTCCTCTTTATCTTGCATGGCCTTAAGCACTTGCTGCATATTTTGCTCATTCATCTTGATGTAGGCGTCTTGCTGTTTGCCAGACTGCTGTTTTTGTTCGGCAGGTTTTTCTTGAGCCTTATCTTGATTTTGATTTTGCTGATCCTGGTTTTGCTTATCTTGATTCTGTTTATCCTGGTTTTGTTGATCTTGATTCTGCTGGTCTTGGTTCTGCTTGTCTTGGTCTTGCTGGTCTTGCTGATCTTGGTTCTGTTGGTTCTGTTGGTTTTTTTGCTGCTGTTGCTGTTGCTCTTGCAGTTTAAGTTGCGCCATTCTCAGGTTATAGCGCGTGTCGTTATCGCTCGGATTGTGACGCAGCGAGAGTTTATAGGCGTCGATAGCCTCTTTATATGCCTCGCTCTCATATCTGAGGTTTCCCATGTTATGGTAAGCCATGGCGATGAGTGTTGAGTCTTTTGTCAATGTGGGCACAAGTTCAAAGAGACTGGATGCGTGATTAATCATCTCGTTTTTGATTGAATCGTTGTCAGTCGTTTTTAACTGTTTGACGAGCGACAATGCCAAGTTGTAGTTTGCGGCAGGGGAGTTAGGGTTCACTTGCGTGGCTTTGTTGTACATAATCTCGGCCTCTTGGTATTTTTCCTCTTCAAAGAGCTTGTTGCCTTCCTTGATGAGTTGCCGCTCCTCCTTATTAGTGACGTCAGAGATGTATTTGTCATCTTTGCCACATCCATTCAGCAGGCACATTGCAGTGCTTGCCATAGCAACGAGAATCAATGATATGATGATGTTATTCTTCATTGTTGTCCTTTACTTTTCGTTTGAAAAAGTTTTTCTTTGCCAGCCATGGGTTCTTGCGGTTGAGCAACAGCACACTGGCGATGAGAAGAGCAAGGGCTATCCATGCGAAGACAGGGAACTGCTCGTCCTCACGGCTGTAGGTGTATTGCGACATATTGTTTGTCGCCAGTTTTTTGAGCGCGTCATCGAGTACATTCACGGCGTCGGTGGCGTCGCCCTTTACAAAGATGCCTCCACCTGCCTCGGCGATATTCTTTGCTTGCTCCTCGCTGAAACTGGTCATGGCAATGTCGCCATTGTCATCGCGCATCCATCCGTCTCCCTCGTCGGTGGGAATGGGAACATCTTTGTCGCCAATTCCAATCACGTTTACCTGAATGTTTTTCTTGTGAGCGCGCTTGGCTGCATCTTCGGCGTCGCCCTCAAAGTTCTCGGCGTCGGTGATGAGAATTATTGTCCGCGACACTTTCTCGTCTTGCGAGAAGGTGTGCATCGCCAAGTCGATGGCGTCGCCAATGTTGGTGCCCTGGAGGGGTATCATGTCGGTGCTGATATTGTTTAGAAACATCTTGGCGCTTGCGCCGTCGAT
Organism: Muribaculaceae bacterium; assembly: GCA_017618355.1. Lineage (GTDB taxonomy): Bacteria > Bacteroidota > Bacteroidia > Bacteroidales > Muribaculaceae > Sodaliphilus. Next base: position 6,467 of record JAFZUL010000081.1, on the reverse strand, counting down.
GGTCATGGGCATCTGCATCATGGCTTTTCCTGCAAACACCACAAGCCCCACCTTGTCGTTGCGCAGATGGTCGATAAGCTTCTCCATCACCATCTTGGAGCGTTGCAGACGTGAGATGCCGTTTTGGCTGGAGGTGCTGCTGGCGTTCATCGAGTTAGACACGTCCATCGCAATGACCACCTCAATGCCTTTTACCTCTCCCTTGACCTTCTCCATCGACCCGGCGCGTGGTCGGGCAAGCATCACAATCACCATGGTGAGCAATAACAAGATGATGACTAGCCTCACCACAGGTTTGCGGCTCGAGACGTCGGGCATGAGCTCTTGCAACTGCTCCTGCTTGCCAAAGCGCTCCAAGTTGCGCTTGCGTGCCATTCTCGAGAGAAGGAACAGCCCCACTATTGCAGGCAGCAGCAACAGCAGCCAGAAAAACTCGGGATTTGCGAAACTGAACATTATCTATTTTAGTCGTTTTTTGTCATTAATAAATTTATGGAATAGTCCTCAGCACAGTGTATCTTATCACGGCGCACAATGTGAGCAGTACAAGCAGTGCCAGCGCCCAAGGCTGATAGGCGTCATCAAGGTTTTTATGTTCCATCACGGCGATGCGTGACTTCTCGAGTTGGTCGATTTCGGCAAAGACCTTCTTGAGCACATTCTTGTTGGTTGCCCTGAAATATTTTCCGCCAGTGATTTTTGCAATCTCCTTGAGCGAATTCTCGTCGATTTCGACTTTCATGTTCTCATAAGTAACGATGTGCCCGGCGAAGTCAAAGACGGGGAAGGGCGCCGTGCCCATGGTCCCGATGCCGATGGTGTAGATTTTGATTCCCTCCTTGCGGGCTATCTGTGCTGCAGTCTCGGGATACACCACGCCGGTGTTGTTGCTGCCGTCGGTGAGCAGTATGATGCTCTTCGACTTGGCTTTGCCCTTATTAAGGCGGTTGATGGCAGTGGCGATGCCATCGCCCACAGCGGTACCGTCTTCAAGAGTGAAGTTCATGTCAATCTCCAGATTGTTGATGCTGTTGACAAGAGTGGCGATGTCGGTGGTCATGGGAACAAGAGTGAACGCCTCGCCTGCAAAGGCCACAAGACCGATGTTGTCGCTCGTGCGGCCGCTCACAAAGTCGCTCGCCACCTCTTTGGCGGCAGCGAGGCGGTCGGGCTTGAAGTCGCGGGCGAGCATACTGCTGCTCACGTCGATAGACAGCACGATGTCGGTGCCGTCAACGTTCTTCTGCGACCAAGAGTCGCTTGAGAGCGGTCGGCACAAGATTACCACCAGGCAAGCCAATGCCAGCATTTCTAGTGCAAACAGTACGTGGCGCATCCATTCTTTCCAACTAGTGCCAATACCATTAAAGGCGCTTGTGGTGGAGATTTTAAGGGTGGGGTCGCTCTTGCGGCTTTTCAATATGTGCCACACCGTGAGAGGGATAATCAGCAGCAGAAGCCACAATAGCTTGGGGTGCATGAACTGCATATTACCTATCATCGCTCAGACTCCTCCTTTCTTGTGGTGTCGGTTTCACCTTCACCTTCTTTTTCAACTGGCATGGGCTTTGTTTGCTCCACGAAGTTGAGAGTGCGCTGGAAAGCTATCTCGTTATCGTCGGCGAGAGTTTGCATCTTGGCGAATTTCACGTAATCGGCAATCTCCAGCACTTCGCTAAGCTGGTCTTTTACCTGCAGCGCTTCCTCGTTGTGCTTGATTTGCTCCATAATCTCGCTCGTGGTCATTTCCACAGCGTTGATGCCAAAGCGGCGCTCGATATACACACGCAGGATGTCGGTTAGACGCGAGTAGTATTCTTTGTGCTGTCCGTTTTGCCACAGTTGGCGGCTCTTTAGGTCGTTGAGCGCAAGAATCGCTTCCTCGTAGGGTGGCAGACGTTTTTTCTCGGGTTTGAATGGGTTGATGCCCTTCTTGTACCACTTGAAGTAGGCGAAGATGAGGAAAGCTATCAGTGCCAATCCTAAGAGCCATGCCCACCAGTATTTGGCGATGATGTTGGGTATGTAGTCAATAAGCTTAAATGGCACGCCCGCAATGGGTTTGTAGTCCTTAATCTCGCCATTGACATCTACTTTCACCGAATCTACGACCAGATGCTCCTTGTTGCTCAGCACGGTGTCGCCATTGACAAAATATCTGATTGGCGGCAGGTCATATTCCCCTGGCTCAAAAGGCTGCAGGGTGATGACTTGTGATATCTCCTCGCGGTTGTTGTCAAGTGCTTTGGTCTGCATCTTGTCTCGTTTCACTATGTCGATGCTGCCCAGCGTTGCTGAGTCGATGCCGAGGATAATGCCCGCGCTGCTTTCATCTTTCACGATGTTGATGCGCAGTTTCACGGTTTTTCCCATCATCACCTTTGCCGAGTCGAGTTTTGCGCTGACAATGGTGTTTCCGGCATGGGATTTCATCGTCGGCGCAAGGAGCAAAGCAATTAGCAGGAAGCGATATATAAGTTTTCTTGTCATTGAAATCTGTAAAATAGTGGAATAGTAGAGCAGTGGAATAGTAGAGCAGTGGAGTAGTGGTTAGTGAATCGTTGAGTTGATGATTATTTGATATAACTAAAAACTGATAACTGATAACTGAAAACTGATAACTTAAAAACTATCCGCGGCGCTTGAAGAGTGCCATTAGCGACTTGGCGTAGTCTTCGTCGGTCGCCACTTGCGCCACATCAACATTGCTGCGCTGCATGATGTCGGTCATCGCCTGCTGGCGCTCATACCACCATCGGTCGTAGGCTTGACGCACCCGTCGGCTGCTGGTATCGACCCATCGCTCGGCTCCAGTTTCGGCGTCAGCCACCTTCATCAGTCCCACGTTTGGCAGTTGTGCCTCGCGCTTGTCATAGACCTGCACAGCTATCACGTCGTGCTTGTGGTTGGCTATCGACATGCTCTTATAGTAGTCGTTGGTGTCAAGGAAGTCACTAATTATAAATGCCGTGCATCGCTTCTTAAGGGCGCTGGTCATGTATTCCAGAGCGAGGTTGATGTCGGTGCCTTTGCTCTCGGCTTGGTAGTTGAGCAGTTGGCTTATGATAAGCAGGATGTGTTTCTTGCCTTTCTTGGGAGGGATGAAATTTTCGATTTTGTCGCTGAAGAGCAGCAGTCCCACCTTGTCGTTGTTCTCAATGGCCGAGATGGCGATGGTAGCGGCAATCTCGGTCATCATGTCGCGCTTCATCTCGCCCAGAGCGCCAAAGTCCTTGCTGCCGCTCACGTCAACAACGAGCATAACAGTGAGTTCGCGTTCTTCCTCATAGACTTTGACGTAGGGGCGATTCTGTCGTGCAGTGACGTTCCAGTCGATGTCGCGCACGTCGTCGCCATACTGATACTCACGCACCTCGCTGAACGTCATTCCTCGACCTTTAAAAGCCGAGTGGTATTCGCCAGCAAAGATGTTGTGAGACAGCCCTTTCGCCTTAATCTCAATCTTGCGAACCTTCTTTAGCAATTCACTTCGTTCCATCCACTGAATCTAATCGTTGCATTGGTCGTTTATCGTTGTTCGTTTATCGTTTATGGAAGACAGCGGCGAGATAAATGGCACTACATTCACTAATCTCTAATCGTGCGAAGCACAATTAATCTATAATCAGCGTGAAGCGCTCTCCACTCTCCACACTCCACTCCTTATGGCACTGCAATCTTGTCGAGGATATTGCTGATAATCTCGTCGGCGCCTATGTTGTTGGCCTCGGCCTCGTAGGTGAGACCCAGACGGTGGCGCATTACGTCGTGGCACACGGCGCGCACGTCTTCGGGAATCACATAGCCACGGCCACGCAAGAATGCGTAGGCTCTCGCTGCCAATGCCATGCTGATGGAGGCACGTGGCGAGGCACCAAATGAGATGATGCTCTTGAGGTCGTTGAGGGCATAGTCCTCGGGGAAACGTGAGGCAAACACGATGTCAACTATGTAGCGCTCTATCTTCTCGTCGATATAGATTTGGCGAACCACGTCGCGCACGTCAACGATGTCGGCGGGAGTGATGATAGGTTTGACATCAAATTTTGTGTTGTCGATGTTCATTCTGATGATGTCTTTCTCCTCTTGGCGGTTAGGATAGCCAATCACCACCTTCATCAAGAAACGGTCAACCTGAGCCTCGGGTAGGGGATAGGTGCCTTCCTGCTCAATGGGGTTCTGGGTCGCCATCACCAGGAACGGATCGTCAAGGGCGAAGGTGTTTTCGCCGATGGTCACTTGACGCTCCTGCATGGCTTCGAGCAATGCGCTCTGAACCTTGGCTGGCGCGCGATTTATCTCGTCGGCAAGAATGAAGTTGGCAAACACCGGGCCGCGTTTCACCTCAAATTTCTCCTTCTGTATGCTATATACCATAGTGCCGATTACGTCGGCTGGCAGCAGGTCGGGGGTAAACTGGATGCGGCTGTATTTGGCGTCTATCAGTTGCGACAGGGTCTTGATGGCCAGTGTCTTGGCAAGACCTGGCACGCCCTCGAGCAGCACATGGCCATTGGCGAGCAGGGCTATCAGCAGAGAATCTACCAAATGCTTCTGTCCCACGATGGTCTGGTTCATGCCTTGCGTGATTGCGCTCACGAAATTGCTCTTTGTAGCTATAATCTCATTCAATTCGCGAATGTTGACTGATTCACTCATAATGTGTGTTTTGTTTATGTAGTTTTATTTTTTTGTTGCAAAATTATCATTTTGATAATTACCACAAATCATATTGCACGTTAATTAATAATATTTTTGAGTTAGAAATGTTAAATTAAACACTATTTTAACTTAAGACCCTATTTTTTAAACATTTCTAAAAAATATATTTAGAATTTGTTTGACGTTATCTTACACAGTCTGACATTGTCTGACCTTTGTTATTGATGTTAGACATAGAGAAAAAAGCACAATTTGCTTAATTTGCCGTTTTTTTCTTTGTGTCTATTGCATTTTTTCAAAAAATTCTTTATATTTGCAACCGAAACCGACAAAAAAAGATTGATTAGCCATCAACTACGAACTATTAACTGTCAACTATTAACAACAAAATACTCTCTGCGTATGAAAAAGATTTTATTACTACTATTAACTGTGCTCACGTCTATGACGGCGTGGGCGAGCACCTTCACGGTGACCAACAACGGCAACACGTTCACAATCACCCGTACCGGTACCGGTACCGAGACCGTGTATTACCGCACGGTGTCCCTCTCGGCCTTTCCAGGAGAGAACTACTCCGAGGTTGTTAGCTCTCACACCTTCACAGGCACCGAGACCCAAAAGACGGTCACGATTACCGAAATTGACCCATCCACGTATCTTGACCCGAGTCATGATACTTATGAGCTGTTGTACATTATTCAGACGACCCTCGGGCGCTCCTACCGCTTTGAGGTGCTCAACGGCAACGGAGAAATCTTGGCCTATACTGACCGAGAAATGAAAGATAGTAATAGTAAATATTACAGGATGCCTGATAACTGTTCAAACTCGAGGGTTGATGACCTGGCATATTTCGATGACGACGGCAATCTCACGTCAGGTGAAGGCAACAAGTACGTTGATGTGGCGGTAAAAGAAATAAGTGGATATTCAGAATCATCAGGATGGAGAAAGGTCACCGATGCCGGATATGGTCAGGGTTATTGTAAACTATCAACAGATTTATTCAATGGCGCCTATGTAGCACGCATCTATGCCGACCAACATGCCATGAAACTTTACGCCACGGTGATTTTCAAACAAAAGGAAGACGACGACGGATATCAGTACATTCAGATTCTCGGCAACAACAAGGATACCTATGACGACGTCGACCCCGACGGTGCTGTCAACGACCCGTCGATTTCCATATATAAGGCATGCTTTGAATTGAGCAAAAGTGGCGTCACCTCCAGTCCACATTATCAGTTCTTCCCACACTGCCAGGATTACGTAAACAAAGAGGCCGAACAGGCTGCGCACATCACCCATTATTCGTTTGACTACGACAATAGTTATCTTTACCAGCAGAAGTTCGTGCATAATGGATACAGGGCCTTAACCTCAGGCTCGTTGATTTTATCGCCAACAGATATGTACATATATGCCCGTTTTGATGCGGCAGGCAAATACGACGATGATTGGTACTTCGCCGATTTGAAACTCCGACTGGCCTTGGTCGACGCCACCACACCAAAGTTGACCGATAACGATCCCAAGGTGAATGGAGGGCGCCACACCAGGGCCAACCCCATCTACGTGAGTGTGCCATTCAGTGAGATTGTCACCGTCAGCGACGACCCAGTCACCAGGCCCAAGCTCTACACCAACTGGGGCACGCTCAACTATCTGGCAGGCAGTGGCTCCAATGTGCTCACTTTCAGCGGCAACATCAGCGACACTGCAACCGGAAAATTCACCGTGGACAGTTGTAGCAGAAGAACCATTACCGACTTGGCGGGCAATAACTTTTCTATGATAAT
>JAFZUL010000080.1 GCA_017618355.1 Muribaculaceae bacterium | reverse complement strand
TGGGGCTATCGTGATAACGGAGATTACGCACGAGACAGTGAAAGTGCAGTTCTTGGAGAAAAGATCTTATCAGAACTTCTTCCCACGCTTTGACGAGAAATATATCAATGAACTTGACCTCGGGGATTGGCCGAGTCTGACTCCATCGAACACCACTCCAGCGCAGATGTGGTCCCGATGGCAGGACTACACGGCACTTCCCTGGGTGAACAACTCGACTGGTGTACTGCAGAACTGTGTCAAGTGGAACAGCGCACAGAACCGTTATGACTGGAAGACGGTTGCAGATGATGATGATGATTTGAACTATTCCAAAGGGTTCTCGTTCCAGCCGAACCTGCTTTGGCTGACAAAGAAGATATGTAACTCTCTCGGTTACACCTACGACTTCTCTATATGGGAGAACAGCATATACAAATATCTTTTCGTGATGAACACGACACCCTATGTGTGGTCATCAGGTAAATGGGCGACAGCACTTCCACATTGGACTATAAACGAGTTCTTCATGGAACTGGAGAACCTACTGCTCTATGAGTTTGACATCGACCACAAGAAAGGCCATGTCACATGCACCAAGACGCAGGAGAATGTGGAGTCGGCTGGCACTGTCTTAATCGAGAAAGTGGTAGATGAATTCTCGGTGGATGTGGAAACAGAGGACGATGATGACTACAAGGCGATGCTGAACCGTGGATATGCCAGTGGTGGACACCGATTAGACAACTTCTATTCCTGCGAGTGGTATATCCACAGAATGACACGTGAGGACGGCACGGTAAGATGTACGGAGTACGAGACGCTAAGCCAGCTGCTTGCTCACAGACTGAAGCAGGACTGCATAAGTGACAGCAGCGGAGGCCGTGGCAGCAACTTATATCCAGGAGGAAAATGGGGTTTGCACCACGCGCAGGATGTTGACACATACTTCGTGGTGGAAGTGGTAGAGAGAGTAGAATACCGCACGCAAGGCGGCACTGTGTTCGAAACTTGGGGCAATGTGTGCCGGCTGGTGCCAGTGAACCGCTTCGGCAATCTGATACTTGACGAAGAGAACCGTGAAAACATTGAAGAACTACGTATCGTGCCTGTATGCATTGACGTTACAGATAAGGAGATGGGGCCTATAGTTTTTCTTGAATGTGGTGACAACGGCCATGATGATGATACTGGTCCAGCGCACCACTCGCACAATCCAAACAATCCATTCCTTTCTGACTATGCAGATATAGACGAGGTGATTCAGTTCGGTGCCTGCCGAACTGTAGGCAATGGTGAAAGGGACTCGAAGGATGAGATATTCAGCAATCTTTTTGTAGCGTTTTGGGATGGAGCAACATCTATGTTTCCGCCACATCTTCCGCATCCATGGATAGACTCGTTCGACACTGACTATTCCTATGAGATGCAGAACACAAGCTCACCATCAGGAACGCTGACAATCACATGGAGAGCAATCTACGCAAACCATCATTTCTCACTGCGTATTAACAACCAGGCATACGGACAGGGAGTGGAGCGCACTTCGTTCACGAATATTGACCGCAAAAAGAAATATCAGTTCTCGTTCCTATCTAAAGAAATCCCAAACGTCCGCTCCACATTCTTCATCGACGGCAAGAAATACCTATGTGTCAAGCTCACAGCCCAGTTCAATGAGGATGGCATGTCAGAACTTATACGCGGCGAGTTTTATAAGGTGCTGTAAAATAAACTGTTATCTAAATATGACACCTGCATTTGACATAAACGTCATTTGCAGGTGTTTTTTTTTAGTCGGGAACATATGGTGAAATGTTAAGGGCAACACAAGTGAAAGTGCAAGAGGAAATTCACTAGGAATTCTATTAGGAAGGAAAAAGGGAAATAATACTAGTAGCATCTCGAAAATCTCACAAGAAAACGAATGAGATAGCTAGAAATGAAGTTTGGAAGGAATCCCTATAGACATACCAAAAGGAAGCGCAAAAGGAAATCCTTTTACGCCCCTTTGCCAAATTATTTCTTATCATGAAAAACCCAGTCTATTACACGTCGGTTCGCCTCATCAACCTTGCTCTCGTCAAAGTCTATATAAATATCTGTGATAGTGTTGTTTCCATGTCCCAACGCATGGGCAATAACATCTCTTGATATATCGAGGGAAGCAGCGATGGTAGCCCATGAGTGGCGTGCCCAATAGCTTGAGATGTCGGGAAATAAGGCGGCATACTCCTTTGTTCCACCTCGTCCAGAACGTTTTACTGGACCAATCTTCTTCAATGCGCGATTCATTCGACGGTTGTAGTCTTTGTAATCTTTATAACGGTCAAGGATGTTCAGCAAGAAATTTTCTCCTTTGTACTTGTTGATTATCTCCAATGCTTCTGGTTCCACCTTAATACTATATAGGCGGTTGGTTTTAGCTCGATAATAATTTACTCGTCCATCAGAATCAATCTCCTTTAGATTGCACATGTCAATGGTGTTTATGCCAATAAGCATAAACATCAGCTTGAACATATCAAGATACTTCTGCGCATGTTCTTCACAAGGGAAATTGAACAACTTTCTTAGGTCTTCAACCTTTAGATTGCGTTTGCGAGTAGCTACATTTTTAATATGCATCCTTCTGAAAGGATAGAACGTGGTGATTTCATCGTCAATGGCTTCGTTGAAGACAGCTCGAATATTTCTCAAATGAATATTCCTGGCGTTTTTAGATGGCGATTGTTTAATCATGTGGGTGTCAAAAGCAACTAACCACTCTTTGGTGATGTCCTCGAATGCCAGTAGTACAAGTTTGTCACCAGCATATTCCGATAGGCGCTTATATGTGTCCATATAAATACGCTTGGTGCTTTCTTTCTTGCTTTCAGCAAAGCGAAGGTAACGATAAGCAAACAGCTTCTTTTTGCGTTCTTCATCAGCTTTTTCAGGGTTCAACTGAATCTCTGCATAAGATTTAAGGTCGTATGCAGTCATGTCGTCAAGCTTACCCTCATTAGCTAGAGTAAGTAGCATAGTGTCTATTTTCTGCTTAACGCCAGACACATAGACATTCATTAGCATTTGGTCAGGATGGTTGACCACACGAAGTTTTTTACTGTCCCACTGATCGGGGAGAATTTTCACGTTGAGCGAGATATAGGCTGCCTTGTGTTTGTGTGCTATTCCAATTTTTAGCACTCGTGGCACGTCTTTTTTCGAGCCTCGCTCGTCAAGATAGAATCTTGTATTTGCCATAATTAAAAGATAGACAAGCACTTATTTCTCTTTTGCATCCCCAAAATACTTGCACTCACTTGCACTCCTACTTGCACTCCAAGTAGTGTAAAGTGGGGTAAAAAAGGGTAAATTAGTGCATTTTTGCCGTTTTTTTTATGGCAATTATTACCAATATTTTAAAAAAAATAAGCACTGAAAACCAAGTTAATTAGCTGGTAATCAGTGCTTTTTGATTTCGTCGGGATGACTAGATTTATGAGACGTGTTTAACGTGCGATTTCCACATTAATTAAATAAGCGGATTGGGCAAAATTTGATTTCATTTGTCCCGATTTTGTCCCGATTTTTGGAGCAAGATTTGTATGGTACGCTCCTTTTCTGCAAGTAGTTCACGCAGGGCGGAAATTTCGCCTTGCGTGATGTTTACTATTGCAGATGCGTTTCCGATTACAGATGTTGCATTTGCTCCTCCGATGTTTACTGTTGACTCTCCGTTGTCAAAAAAAATAGCAGGAGACACCCCGATGATTCTGCAGATGTTGTCAAGCATCAAGCAGTCCATGGTTTCAGATTTAAGGAGTCGAGAGAAATAAGTCGGCGTGATGCCGAGTTTTTCAGCTACATTCTTTTTGATCACACCTTTTTCGGTGATGATCCTGTCAAGTTCTGGACCAATCTTCTTCATAGTTACAATAAAACAAAATGTTAAACAATATTAAAACTTATAGGTTGATATAGTACAAAGCGTTTGAGATTTCTAAAACTTTATTACTTTTGCAGTGCTAAATATAGCAACTAATTTCTAAATATAGCACAAAATCAACAAAAAAATGGACAAAATTCAAAAAGACTCCCTTGCTCTGAAGGGTTACCTCGATAACCTCTCACGTGGTGGAAAAACCATTGCTATTGATTGGATTGTCGAGGGCTGTCTTGTGCCGCGCAAGACAGTTTACAATTGGATGCATGGCCTCTGCCGCATCCCTGCTCTTCACAAATGCAAAATTGAAGAAATTTTGGGAGAAAAAATATTTTCTGCCGAAGAAATTTTCGTTAATTGATTAAAAATAACACGTTTATGTTACTCGATGTGATTGAATTTTATAACTACAACGACGAATTGTGGTATAGAACTGCTGACGGCTCAAACAATCGGTTTGAGGAGTCATCAACTGATATCATAGATTTTATGATAGAGTATATCGATAAGTTCTATCCGAAGGCTTATGAGGCGTTAAATAAAGAATATGAACGATGCAACACTGATATGTCACTGTTGCGTTACCGTATAGTGCTTCGCTTTTGCCGATGCAATTTCGGTAACATCGACAGCATTCATGATGTCGATTCCCATGGTCGACTTCATCTCGAGTGCGTGCCATGCCCATTGCGTGGCGAGTGTCGTTATGAGGGTGTTGTTTGCAAACCCGAGTTCGACCACAATCTCCGTCCTGCTGAGCTTCGCGTTCTCGAGCTTTGGTATAAAGGATTTACCAAAGAGGAGATTGCCGAGCGTCTTTATTTATCTGTTCATACCGTTAACCAACACGTCCGCAATGCTCTTGCTCGCCTTGGCTTGCACGAAAAGGCTGAGTTCTTTCGCTATGCGGAGCGCAACAACCTATTTAAATTATGAAATATTCTGAATTAGATATCGCCAAGGTCAAGGCTGCAGGCGATATCAGGGACTTCATTCCTGGAGCCTCCACCTCACGAACAACGAGCTACGTCCGTTGTCCAGAGTGCGGTGTCGAAGGGAAAGGCAAGGGATTGAGCATCGTTCATAAGAGCGGCAAAGACTTTGCTCACTGTTTTCATTGTGGATTCTCGTTGAGTGGTGCCGTAGCTGCTTGTATGTACTACGATTTTGCCAACGATAAGAAGAAATACCCCGAGGCTATAAAGCGAGTGGCAGAACGCGCTGGCGTGCCTTTGCTTTCGGATGACGAGAAACTGACGAAGGAGGTTTCTCGGCAAAAGAAACTTCAAGCCAAGAGCTTCTGCGAACGCCAGCTCGAGGGTTCGGGCTTGACATTCGAAGACGTAATGGTCAAGGTCAAACAGCCGAATGGCGGTTTTATCCTCGAGCCGGCGTTTCGTCGTGGTAGCCTCGATATTTATGGCAACATTCGCCCTGGCGATGATGAGATGCTAATTTATTATTATCGTCTAGATGGCACCATGGAGCAGTATGCCACACGAGGAGCCCGTGGCGCTTTGCGTCCTTACATCCGCATTCGCTATAGCAACCCACAACTTCACACTCCAAAGGATGCAAAGCGAGAATGCAAGTATTTGACGCCCAAAGGTGCGCCGACGAAGTTTTATTTTCCGCAGCGCATTCGCGATGCTTATAACGAGGAGCGTCACATTGAAACACTTGTGATCCAGGAAGGCGAGAAAAAAGCCGAAAAAGCTTGTAAGCATGGCGTGATGTCGATAGGCATTCAGGGCATTTACAATATCGGCAACAAGGAGAGCGGGTTACCCGCCGACTTGCAGTATATTGTTCAACGCTGTGGCGTGCGCAACGTCGTTCTCCTCATGGATAGCGACTGGTGCGACTTGAGCAAGAATTTGCGTCCCGACGAACCAGTAGACTTCCGTCCACGTCAGTTCGCCGGCGCGGCAAAGAAATTCAAGAAATATGTCAACAGCCTTCACAATCAAAATATCAATGTTGATGTGTATTTCGGCCACATTAATGAGAATGATCGTGGCGATAAGGGTGTCGACGATTTGTTGTGTGGCTTGCTCAAGGGCAAAGAAGATGAGCTTGCAAAGGATATCGACTTTGCTTTGCACGCCCATAACGGCGTTGGCAAGTATTGCTCAATACATAACATTAGCACGCTGAGCGACCTGAAGATTGAAGATTTCTGGTTGCTCAATGAGCGTGATGAGTTCTTTGAGAAATATTACAAGCTGCTTGCTCCTCTTCGTCAATTCCGCTTCGGTCGGTTCTTATATAAGATTGACGAGAACGGCAAGGTTATTCTCGCCAGCAAGTACACGACCGACGCCGAGTTTTGGAGTGTAACGACCAATGAGAACACCGGGAAGAAGTCTGTTTCTCTCGACACATACGAAGCCCTGAAATTCATAAACGAAGCTGGCTTCTATCGCATCCACACTGCCGACCTTGACAAAGGCCGTTACGATTTTGTCCGGATAGAGGATGGCGTAGTCAATCCAAGTTCAGCGGTAGAAGTCCGCGAGTTTGTGTGGGCATATATTCTCCAGTCGACAAAAGACCCCGATGTTCGCAACCATTTCTCGGCTCGTTTGACTAGCGACCTTGGCGATGATAAGCTTGAGCGCCTGGAGCGCATTGAGGATGATTTCGACGACTTCCGTCCTTATCTGCAGAACTTCTATTTCAGCAATGGCATGCTTTCAATGACTGCCAACGGCATTGAGTGGAACTCTGCAATTCTCGGGCAAGTATGGTCCGATAAGGTCATTAAACACAAGTTTACTCGAGTGCCTATTATCGACCATGTAGACTATAGTCCCGAGAAAGGCTTTAAGTTGTATGCCACTCCCGAAGGTGGCAAGTGTGATTTCTTTAAGTTCTTGTGTTATGTGAGTGATTTTTGGTGGCACAAGAGCGATATATCCGAGCTGGAGCAGCAGGAATATAATCAGCATCTTCTCAATAAGATCACTGCCATTGGTTACTTGTTGTGCGACTACAAGTACCAAACTGAGCTTAAGGCAGTAATCGCAATGGATGGTGAGCTTAGCGATGTGGGACAGTCTAACGGACGTACCGGTAAATCACTCGTCGGTTCTGCGATATCTAAGGTTGTTGAGCAGACCACTATCGACGGACGTAATACAAAGAATGACGATGACTTCATCTATAGCAACGTGACTTTGAGGACTCGAAACATCTTCCTCGATGATGTCAACGTCAATTTTAACTTTGAGCGATTTTATTTTGCGATCACTGGCGACCTCGCAGTGAACCCTAAAGCTCGCGCTCGTTTCACGATACCCAGCGAAAAATCGCCAAAGTTCTATATCACAACTAATCACGCCATCAATGGCAGCCAAACACGCAGCTCGCAGGAGCGAATAATCTATATGAGCTTCAGCAATTATTTCAACGAGCAGCGTCATCCTATCGATGTGTTTGGCCATCAGCTTTTCGCCGACTGGGACCATGAGCAATGGAATCTGTTTTACAACTTCATGGCTGAATGTGTCTATCTGTATTTTGCATCGATGCAATCAGGCTGGGCACGTCAGGGGCAAGGCTGTATTCTTCCACCGATGCATGATATCATGCTTCGCACATTGCGCCAGCAGATGTCCGAGAGCATATATCAGTGGGCCGAGGTCTACTTCGACACAACAAGCAATCACATCAACCTCAAGGTGCCAAGAGGCGAAATGTTCGAGGATTTCAAGCGTCACTTCCCCGATGCTCGCTCTGGTATTTCACAGGCAAACTTCAAAACTAAGCTCTGCTTCTATTGCCAGTTCAAGGGATTCCATTTCAATCCCAACAAGCTCAACAAGGAAGGCAAATCCTTCCGGCATTGGATTAGCGAGCACCAGGGAGAGAGCTTCATCGGAACAGCTGATAAGAGTGGTGGCGTGGAGTATTTCTCAATCTACGACACCGAGCATGCTATGAGAGAACCATTCTAACATAAAAACTTTATTCTTATGACAACAGCAAGAAATAAAAATTCCAGTGTGTTCGAGCACTTGCGGGTGCTCGAGTTTGAGGATGGCGAGTGTCGCCATAATTATAACCAGACAAAAGTTTTTGCCGACAATGAGAACTCGATTGAGATTTTCACTGCCGAAATCAAGCCCGGCAAATGGGCTTGGGGTTATAATCTGTTCCCAACGAATGGCAGAAATGCCAGTCGGTTTCCGAGTCTCGAGTATGGCTATTGCCGTACCGAGCGTGATGCGAAGCTCTATATTCTTGGGATGCTGCTTGCCAACGGCAAGATGTTCAACCAAGATGCTCGAGAGGCGATTGGCAAAGCAGTCCGTGATTTGCAACAACTTAATTTGTTTTGACTATGCCAAGAAGATTTAAGGTGATTTGCATAAAGGCTGATCCTCTGAATTGGCTTAAAGTCGGCGAAGTCTATGAGGTGCAGCAATGGAATGGTAAAACTATTGTTGAGCCTGGAGCTTTTGCCATGGACAGCTCAAGATTTAAAGAACATTTTGTTTTATTTCATGAATGACGCTTATGAATATAAGAGAATTAATGATTGGTGATTGGGTTTATGTCCATGAACCTGAATGTCGTGGCCATCAAATTGATTATATCTGTTTAATGGACGAAGAAGTTGGCGCTGACGGCGAATTATATTCTCCTGATGATTTAAGACCAATTCCCCTAACAATGGAATTGCTTGAAAGGAATGGTCTTTATCAGCTTTATACCGATTTCTATGATTTAGATATGTTTGAATTCAACGACGGGCTGTTCCGTGCTGTGTATAGCAACTGTGAGTTCTCAGACATTCCCGACCAGAGTGTGCTGATATCATACGTTCATGAGCTGCAGCACTTCTTGAATCATTTATTGATAAATAAAGAGATTGAGCTGTAATGTACTTATTTATATTCATTTTAGGCTTTGAAATTGGCCTGATAATAGGAGATAATAATAACCGAGCTGGCGGTACTTCCAGCGGTGAATCTAAACAATCGCAGGGGAGTCAAGAGTGACAGAAGAGCCCTACCATCGTGAATGGTTGCGATATGCTTAATAGCGTGTGTGTATTTGCACAGATTTCAACTAGTAGGGGGCTTGCCCCCTACTTAAATTAAAATTCAAATTTAAAATGAGACCATTAATTAGTATTACACCCGAGCATCTTAGATTGAAAGATGCATATATTGAAACCGTCAGCAAATGGACTGGCGTTTCTCGAGAGGATATCATGGGACGCCGTCGAGATCCAAAGATTGTTGAAGCACGTCACCTTGTGATGTGGGCGTTGCATCGTCTTTCACACCTTGGCACCAAGGAAGTTGGATGGCTGCTTCAGAAAGACCATTCCACAATAACCTATGGCGCTCGCAACATTGAAGGCTGGCTCAATACTCACGAGCCGTTCCGCAAGGCTCCTCATGTTGTCTTCATTCTTCGCCTTTGCGAGTTGCTTAAGCAAACCAGGAAGGAGGTTCACTCATGAAACGCAATCGTCACGATTTTTTTATGTTCCTGATTGTTCTGCCCTTTGCTCTGATTGGTGGCATTATACTTTTGATTGGTGCCAGGGATATCGAGGAGCACAAGGCACAGCAGAACACAGAATACAACATCGATTCCATCCGCAAGGTTAGTCCACGCTTGCGTCATGATCCACGAGAGGACAGCCTTGTCACTCTCGAGGACTCCATCCATTTCTACGAGGATGGCATGTAACCCACTTGTAACCCACATGTAACTCAAAGGCGGGGCGGTGTGAGAGTTAATAATATGAGTTAATTTTTATGTTTTTTCGGTTTTGAGCCTCCGCCCCGGCCTTAATTTTAAATAATATGACAGACGAAGAAAAGAAATCTTGTGACGCTGCAATTGCTGAGCTGCGTCGATTTGTGCCAACCGTGATGATTATCGGTGGCAATAAGGATGGCAACGGCTTCCTCTTCATGGGCGTTAAGCCCGGCAATCCTTTCAACACTCAAGTTGAATATTTAACTATGTCGATTGCCTCGGTAATCAAGAACAACGACCAGGCTCGGCTCATCCTGATGGCAGCCGTTTCCATGTTCCTCGAGAGCAATATTGAGTATCGAAAACTCATGACTGATGCCCTCATGCACATGCAACAAATAAAACGTTAACGATGGCGGTCCTTTATGTCTAACCAAAATAATTATTACCTATTTCCCGTCATCGCCTCTCTCCATCCTATAAAGGCGGTCGTTTTTTAGTTAATAAATAAGTTGATCCAAAAAATATGATTTAAAGAACGAGTTTTTCCCTGCTTCGGCCGCCTTTATTTTAGATTCAACACTAAAAGTAAAATAACGCTATGCTTTATTTTAGTTTCAAGACAAAATCTTAAATACGTGTTATAAAATTCCTTTCATTTGATTGCATCTACCGTAACTTTAGAAAGTGTAGTCGAGGCTTCGTCGTGATGACGTGGCCTCGTGTGTCTTTTTACACGTCACTCATAGTAGATAATTTTGTTGAGTACATAACAACAAACTATTATGAGCGACTATCAAAGTACAGCAACATCGACGATATATGTCAACGGCAAGCCTGCCGAGGACGAGCTGAGGAAGCTTAAAGAGCGTGCCAGTGACCTTCGCGACGCTATAGCTGCAGCAGGAAAAGCTGGCAACAAAGCCGACTTGAGCAAGTTCCGTAGCGAGCTCAAGTCCACTAATCGTGAGATTAAGAATGTTGAGAACTCCATCCATACTGCCGAGAATGTGATGAAGCGACT
>JAFZUL010000079.1 GCA_017618355.1 Muribaculaceae bacterium | reverse complement strand
TTTCGTTTATCGTTATTTCGTTTATCGCTTATGGAAGACAGTGGTGAGATTTATGGCAACGCAATCTCTGTCCGTATCCATGTTGCAAAGATAATGATTATTCTAAAAAATGCAATAACAAAAGTGGCAGTTTTTTGTGTCGTCTATAGTGTTGCAAAGCAACGAAACAAAAAACACCGTGATTTTTTAATATCGCTTTCCCAGTTCATCATTCATTACCTTCGCTCTCAAAAAACTTACTATGGAAACAATAATTTCAAGAGTCCACGCACAGTTCCTAAATGCGCGGAAAGACAAACTGATGGAAATCGGCTATATTGATCGTTACGGAAACAAGACTGGCTGCTACAATGCCGAGAAAATTATGAGTAGCTCCATCTTCCATTGCTCTAACTGCTCTATTCAAGAACGCACAATCAAAGAATCAAAGCCACTGTGGCGAGACATCTGGTACGAGAACGAGTGCGTGTGCCTTTTTGGTGACCCTAACGTCGGCAAAACTACTCTCGCTTTCAACATAGCATGTCAAGTCGCAAGGGAGGGGAGAAGAGTGCTCTACTACGACTTCGAGAACATGATGCACAACTATTATCACAGGGGGTGGTCGGCATGGAATTGCCTTGACGACCTTACGCCCGACGACCTTGAGATCCGGCACTTCTCACAAAACACATCCGTTGACCAAATGATCAACATCGACACAATTATCAAAAGCATCGAAATTGACATGCTCGAACTCGTGGCGCCAGTGATTGTCATCGACGACATCGCCCAGATATGCCCGCTGAGAAGCTGCAACAAGACACAAAAGTTCCTGAGGCAACTACGACAACTGCTGAACAAGTATCATGTCTCAATCCTCGTCGTTGCGCATGCAACACACCACAAGGAGGGCTCGCCACTCGCTCTGAAGCACCTCACAGGAGACCGACAGCTTGCCTATGCGTTCGACTCAATCTTCACTCTAAACGAGATTCCATCTTCGGTCAACCGCATCGGCGGTGCAACTCACTACATAAAGCAGATTAAGTCTCGAAACATTCAGCGACCAGACAACCAACTTGTCGATACGCTCAAGATGAAACTCGGCTACGATGACGAGGAGTCGATTCAATCCCTCACAAAGGAATTGACCGAGGCACGTTGGTCACAATACCAGATAGACGACTACATTAAATACATTAAAGATAGGACCTTCCTTAGGTTTGAGCAACTAGACAGCAACATAAAAGAGATTCAATTACTTTACCTGCCTGCCGATGCCTCCGAAGAACAGAAGAAAACCTACATCAACGAAACATTCGCTCGAGGATGGTCCATTCGAAACATCGCAGAGCACTGCAACATTCCAAAATCTACAATACACCGATTCTTCCAGCGAGAGCAAAAGCATTCTCAAGAGGAAGAGCCACAATTTGAAGAAATATTGTCCCAAAAAGAGCAAGAACCACAAGAAGAACCGCAAGAAGAACCGCAAGAAGAACCACAAGAGGAAGCACAAGAGGAAGCACAAGAGGAACCACAAGAAACCCAAGCACAATCGGTCAATAGGTCACAAGGCACCGCCTTGCGAGAAGAAAAGCAAGAAGAGCCACTAAAAGAAACCCTCACCACCGGCTTCACTTAAAACTAGTGATTTTTCCAAAAACTGTCCCACACGAGCAAAAAGAGCTCTGGGCGTTGTTGGAGTATTGCGCCGCAAGCGCGGAGTTCAAAGAAAGCATTATTTTTTTCCAAAAACTGTCCCACACAAGCAAAAGAGCCCTAGGCGTTGTTGGAGTATTGCGCCGCAAGCGCGGAGTTCAAAGAAAGCATTAATTTTTTTCAAAAAACTGTCCCACGCGAGCAAAAAGAGCCCTAGGCGCTGTTGAGTATTGCGCCGCAAGCGCGGAGTTCAAAGAAAGCATTATTATTTTTCAAAAACTGTCCCACACAAGCAAAAGAGCCCTAGGCGTTGTTGGAGTATTGCGCCGCAAGCGCGGCGTTCAAAGAAAGCATTAAGTTTTTTCAAAAAAATCGCATTTGTTGAAAAAAAGATTGAAAATAGTTTGCTCATATTGCTGAAAAGCTGTAAATTTGTTACGATTACTGAAAATGTTGAAGACGATGAAGGACAAAAGCATTATTCATTGAATAATTAAGGACAATTTCCACCGCCTTTGCTTTGTTGCAGGTAATTGTCATTAATAAAAGAGTAATACGCTTTAGTTGTCTTTAATTGTCTTACCAGGAAACTGTTAGAAACTTATTAACCATTACATAATATTACTTAATGAGCTATTTAAAATTTGATAAAAACTTGATGATAAATCTTGAGCAGTCTTTGACCAAGGAGATTCTCAGGACTAATCAATCGGGGGCTTATCATTGCACCACTATTGTTGGTTGCAACACCCGTAAGCAGCACGGCTTGCTGGTGATTCCCATTCCAGAGATTGACGACAACAGCCATGTGTTGCTCTCGTCGCTTGACGAGACGGTGATTCAACATGGCGCGCCGTTCAACCTGGGTCTGCACCGCTACAAGGGCAATGTGTATAGTCCCAATGGGCACAAGTACATCCGCGAGTATGACTGCGAGCGTGTGCCTTCACACCTCTTCCGTGTGGGTGGTGTGATATTGAAGAGAGAGAAGATTTTCATTACCAACGAGAACCGCATCCTTATCCGCTACACGCTGGTGGATGCTCACTCCAAAACCACGTTGCAGTTCCGCCCATTCTTGGCGTTCCGCAATGCCAATGACTTGTGTGTGGAGAACTCGGTAGCAAGGCGTGACTATTATGAGGTGCACAACGGTATCGCCACCTGCATGTATGACGGCTATCCCACGCTCTTCATGCAGTTTAACCACAAGCCAAATTTTGTATATGACCCGCACTGGTACAAGGGCATAGAGTATATTAAGGACATGGAGCGTGGTATCCCTTACACCGAGGACCTCTTTGTGCCCGGCTATTTCGAGATAGAAATCAAGAAGGGTGAGCCACTGATTTTCTCGGCAGGTATCGATGAGGTGAACACCCGCAACCTTGCCCGCATGCATGAGGACGAGGTGCAATCGCGCACCCCTCGCACCAGTTTCTACAACTGCCTCAAGAACAGCGCCAAGCAGTTCTATTTGACCAATGCCGACGGCAACTACATCTTGGCTGGCTATCCCTGGTTCAAGATTCGTGCCCGAGACGAGTTCATGGCATTGCCTGGCTGTACAATCTCCAATCACCACCGTCCTGATTTCGAGAAAATTATGGACACCGCCAAAGACGCTCTGCTGCGCTTTATCAACGACGGCACCCTCGACAAGCACCTCAAGGGCATAGACCTGCCCGATGTGCCCCTGTGGGCGATATGGTCGCTGCAGGAGTATGCCAAGGACGCTGGTTTCCATGTCGCCCGCGAGCGCTATGGCGACCTCGTGAAGGCTATGCTCACTCACATCATCGACGGCAAGCATCCTAACTTAACCCTTGAGAAGAATGGCCTTGTGAAGACCGACGGCACCAAGAAACCGATGTCGTGGATGGATTCGACCCACCCCGACGGCTCGCCTATGGTGCCCCGTTCAGGCTACTTGGTTGAGTTCAACGCCTTGTGGTACAACTCGCTGATGTTTGCACAAGATTTGTTTGAGGACGTGGAGACTGAGCAAGATTATATCGCTTCGCTGAAGAAGATTAGCTATAAGACAAAACCCGCCTTCGTTGATATGTTCCTCAACGACTATGGCTACCTGTTCGACTATGTGGATGGCGACTATGCCGATCCGAGCGTGCGCCCCAATATGATAATAGCTGCTGGTCTCGATTACTCTC
>JAFZUL010000078.1 GCA_017618355.1 Muribaculaceae bacterium | reverse complement strand
TGCCGAGAAGTTGAACCTCAGCGTTCAAACAGTGAGAAACTACTTTGGCGGGTCAAACTATGACTTCGGCATTCACATGGGCGTGCACGTTGAACCAGGGCCCGACGGAGGCATCGTTGTCCTCGACGACCCCACTATCCTCGACATGGCACTCGACATCCTTGATAAGCAAAAAACCAAGCCCAAAGAACAAGTCTAGCCCCTGGAACTGCCAGTAAAGCAACATGGAATCCCCACCAACAA
The DNA here is from genome assembly GCA_017618355.1 of Muribaculaceae bacterium. GTDB lineage: Bacteria > Bacteroidota > Bacteroidia > Bacteroidales > Muribaculaceae > Sodaliphilus. The sequence goes on along the minus strand of JAFZUL010000078.1, from coordinate 7,719 downwards.
GTGAAGATTCCATGTTTTTTATATACCTATAGTTATTTAGGCTGCTGCACGCCTTTCATTGACAGGGCAATGCGCTTGCGCTCGAGGTCGATGCTCACAACCCGCACCCTCACGTGCTGGTTGAGTTTTACTGCTTTGGCAGGGTTCTCCACTCGCTTGTCGCTGAGCTGCGACACGTGAACGAGGCCTTCTTTGTGCACTCCTATATCCACGAATGCCCCAAACTGGGTGACGTTGGTCACAATACCGGGCAGCTCCATGCCTGGTTTGAGGTCGGAGATTTCATGCACGCTCTCATCAAACTCCATCGCCTTGACTTCGCTGCGAGGGTCACGACCCGGTTTCTCCAGCTCTTTCATGATGTCAATCAATGTCAATTCTCCCACATCGTGCGAGATGTAACGCTTGATATCGATGAGGTTGCGCTTTTCTTTGTCTTTGATAAGTTCGGCTACGGTACAGTTGCAGTCGCGCGCCATCTTGGTGACAAGGGCGTAGCGCTCAGGGTGCACAGCGCTGTTGTCGAGAGGGTTATCGCTCTCGGGCACACGCAGGAAGCCAGCCGCTTGTGTGAAGGTCTTAGGGCCGAGTTTGGGAACTTTGAGCAACTCCTCACGCGAGTGGAAATCGCCATTTTCGGCACGGTAGTTCACGATGTTCTGCGCTAAAGTGGGGCCCAGTCCCGACACGTAGGTGAGCAGTTCCTTACTGGCGGTATTAAGGTTCACGCCCACACTGTTTACGCAGCTTTCCACCGTGTAGTTTAGTGCCTCTTTTAGCTTGGTCTGATCCACATCGTGCTGGTACTGCCCTACTCCAATCGACTTAGGGTCAATCTTCACCAATTCAGCAAGCGGGTCGAGCAGTCGACGACCTATCGACACTGCTCCACGCACAGTCACGTCCTTATCGGGGAACTCTTCGCGAGCTATCTTGCTGGCGCTGTAAATCGACGCGCCGTTCTCACTCACGACAAACACATTTATATCGCGACGATAGCGTATTCTCTTCAAAAACTTCTCCGTCTCGCGGCTCGCAGTGCCATTGCCTAGCGCTATTGCGTCAATCTTGTAGGTCTCCACAAGGTTGTGTATCTTCTTTGTTGCGCCTTCTATGTCGTAGTTGGGTGCAGTGGGATAAATCACATCGTTGTGCAGCAAGTTGCCGTTTTCGTCGAGGCACACCACTTTGCAGCCCGTGCGGAAACCAGGGTCAACGGCGAGAATGCGCTTATGGCCCAACGGCGGAGCAAAGAGCAGCTGACGCACATTCTGGGCAAACATCTCAATGGCCTCGGCATCGGCACGCTCTTTGGAGAGCGCGGCAAACTCGTTCTCTATCGACGGTTTGATAAGGCGATCGAAGCTGTCCTCGGCTGCCTCCTCCACGAGCTGAGACGTCTCTCCCTTACCCTTAACCACAATGCGACACACATTATCGACAGCACGGTCGTTGTTGATGTCGATGCTCACCTTGAGGAAGCCTTCCTTCTCGCCACGGCGAATGGCGAGCAGCTGATGTGATGAGATGTGCTTCAACGGCTTGGAGAAGTCATAGTAGAACTCATAGTTGCGACCCTCTATCTCTTTGCCTTTCACCACGCTGCAGTTGAGGATAGCATCGTATCGGAACGAGCGACGCACGCTATTGCGCACAGCCTGGTTCTCATTAACCCACTCGGCAATTATATCGAGAGCGCCGTCGACAGCCTCGTCGGCATTGGGCACTTTATCGCCATCGACGAATTTTGCCGCCATCTGGTTCACATCGCCACCCTTTTGCGCCATAATCATCTTGGCAAGCGGCTCCAACCCCTTCTCGCGCGCCATCTGAGCACGGGTGCGGCGTTTGGGCTTATATGGCAGGTATATATCCTCAAGCTCCGTGGCGTCCCAGCAGTTGAGGATTCGGTTTGAGAGTTCCTCTGTGAGCTGTTCTTGCGCCTCGATAGTCTTCAGGATTGTCGATTTGCGCTTCTGGAGTTCGTCATAATAAGCCATGCGCGCGTCAATCGATTGTATCTGCGTCTCGTCAAGGTTGCCAGTCTGCTCCTTGCGGTAGCGGCTGATGAAAGGAATTGAATTGTCATCGCGCAGCAGACTCACTGTACTCGACACCTTATTCAGCGGCAAGTCAAGCTCTTGAGATATTAAGGTAGAAATCTTATCGGCCATAATTATAGTTATGAGTTGTCAGTTATCAGTTGCCAGTTTATTGTTTATGAAAGACTGTGATGAGATTATGGGCAACGCATTATGCATTCCGCATTTTGGATTGTGCATTATGCATTAATTTAATCCCTTATCCTCTTCCCATTCGCATCAGCTACGCATTCTCCTCGTTTCTTGAGGGTAATGAGGGTTATTTCAGGGCAAGCAGTGCCCAATCGGGCGGGCATGCCCACCATGCCAACACCTATGTTGATATAGAGTTTGTGATCACCTTCGGTATAGAGACCGCCCCAAAACTCATCGGCAAACCATGCCGGAGAAAACTTGCGGCCAAAAAGAGTAAACATGCACTGCATAGCATGAGTGTGGCCCGCCAGCATCAGGTCAGCCTTGTCACACAGGCGCACCATAGTTATTCTATCTTGGTAAGCCCAATCGAGCTTCCATTGCTTTGGGGCATGCTGCAACAACAACACAAAGCGGTCGCTGCGATCATAGTCCACGTAGGCAGTGTCTAAGTTGGCCCACCTTGGGAAGGGCCAACCAAGGAAACTTTTTGTGCCAACTACAGCAATCTCGCTCGAGTCACGCTTCAAGATGAAGTTTTCGTTTATGAGCACCTTCCAGCCCATCTCACGCTCCAGATTGATGAGGGCCTGACAGTCGGCAAGGGCGTCTTTCTTTGTGGGCCAGTCAAAATAACGTGCCTCATCATGGTTGCCAAGTATTGACACCACCCCATCAGGAGCATGAAGTGTGGATAGAATCTTCTTATAGGGTAATGCCTCGTCGGTGCGGCGGTTCACGAGGTCGCCAGTAAAGCAAATCATATCGGGCTTAAGGGCATTGATGCTGTCCACACACTCCTGAATGAATTCAGTCTTGCCTCCATTATAGGTTCCAAGATGTATGTCACTGAACTGGACTATACGGTAGCCATCAAACTCCTGTGGCAGGTTCTCAAACTCCATCTCCACGCGCACCACATTCACTTGATAGGGAGTGACAAACAGACCCGACAACATGAAAATGAACACCAGAACACCAAGAACGGTAGCCGCTATGCTACCTATCTTGCGGGTGCGTTCTCCACTCTTCTTAAGGTGTGTGGGCATCCACACTAGGGCCGCGAGGTAGCGAGGCACATAAAAGGCATAGTAAAGGTAGAGCATCCACATGATAGCCACAAAAGTGTTGTTGTCGCAAGTGCGGCGAGGTATAGAAATCGCTACTACCATCATCGCCAGCAGCACCAGCGAGAGCACGGCATGAGCGCCACTCTTGAGACGTGGCCACTTCTTGTCGCGTCTGAACTTGCGAAACAGCCACAAGTCAAGACCAAAGTTCACCACAAGCAGCGTGATGAGCGGAAACCATTGTATTGTCATTATTTATTTCGTTTATCGTTTATGGTTTATCGTTTATGGAAGACAGTGGCGAGATAAATGGCACTACATTCACTAATCTCTAATCGTGCGAAGCGCTCTCACCTCTCCACTCTCACCTCTCCACTCTCACCCACTTAACACTTACTACTTAACACTTAAAGAACTATCCTATCGCCTCGATTTGGTTTGTCAGCGGGTTGCTATACATCTGCAGCATGTATTTAAACATATAGTTGCGGTCGCTGTCGCTGACGGGAATGTCGGTAATCTTGTCAAGCTGATCATTGAGATAGTCTTTGAAGATTTTAGCCTCCTCAGCGGTGTAGTGCTCGGCAAAGTCGTTGTTCTCGAACAGCATATCATGAGCCATGTAATTGGTCTTGAAGATTTTGTAGTTAGCATGGATCTCATGATCAATGATGTTGCAGATGCGCTGAACGGTGAGCAGACGGTCAAGGTCTGCGGGAATACGGTCGAGTTTGTCGTTAATGCATGGAGCAAACGAGTAGTGAATCTCACCCTTAAACTCGGCGATACCAGTCTTCATGCTGATAAGATCGTCTTCCTGAGTCTTCTTGAAGTTCGGGTTCTTGCTCTTAAGCAGGTATTCGCGTGCCTTTAGACGGTCGTTGGGGTCATACTCATAAGAGAGTGCTATTGGTGCTATGTTGAGCTCTTTCAGGCTCTCAACAAAAGGCACGTCTCGATTACCATAAGTAAGCATCTTGATAAGGCTTTCCTGGGTGCGGTCGTTGCTGTCTTTGCAGCGGCCCTCACGCTGGGCAATCCAGATTGAGCCATTCTTCTCTTTCAGCACAAAGTGCATATAGGACGAGAGCTGAAGAGCGGCGGCCATAGTTTGCAGACGACCCAGGTTGCGCTTAACGATAAAGCACTTGTTGAGTCGAACCAACTTGGTAATCCAATTGTAAATCAACAGGTTATTGCCAATGGCAATCTCGCAGCTGTCCATGCCGTTTTCGAGCATCAGGTAGCTCAGCAGCGCCGAGTCAAGAACGATGTCACGATGGTTGGTGATGAAAGTGTTTGGCATGTCTTTCACCAGATTCTCGAGGCCACTGGCGGTAAGGCCCTTCGACGTCTTGGCAAGCAAACCGTCAATAAATGGTTTCATCACCTTGGTTTGCAGGTCATATTTTGAGTTCAGGCTCAACAGCAAGATTTTAAGCTGCGTGTAATTGTACTGTGGCATTACAATCTGCGCAATCTGCTTAAACATAGGCTCATTTACCAAAATCGACATCTCATTGTGGAAGTCCTTGTCCTGAATAGGACAAATGTCGGCATATTCACTGGGGATAATTATGTTCTCGTTCTCCATAAAGGTTAGTATTTAATAAAACAATTTACGTTAACTTAGAATCAAGTTTTCAAAAGTACAAAAAAACTCAAAACCGACAAAATTATCCTGCCGGTTTTTAAGTTTTTTAAGTCGCACTTCGTCATCATGTAGTCTTTTAAGACAATTACTGACAAATAAAAACATATCAAACACGCCGAATGCTTAGCCATCCGGAAAATCATTATTAAGGACAATTCACACAGTCTCTAATCAAACAGAAGCAGTAAATTGTATAGTTTTTGCAATTTGTTGCCAATTTATTGTGATTTATAAAAATAATGTGTACCTTTGCCACAATTCGAGCGAACTTGTAGAGACGAGCTCTTGCTCGAAGACATTTTTGAAAGCGTTTTTAGCTTATCCTTGACATCGAAATCGCCATTTTAGACCATCAGGATTAAGCAGTCTTAAAACGTCTTCGCTTGCCTATATGCACCCCTAAAAGCAGGGATGATATATCGGCACTGCGTGGGGTGGACTGTTTGTTGATGGTGAGGCGTTTGGCGATGCCTGATGTCAAACATGCAGGAAGAATCCTCACGCTTTTCTTTCATTTTTATTGACAAAAAAGAAAAGGTACATTTTGAATGGCTGTATTTCATTTAAATTCAGTAAGTTGTGAAAAGTAAAGGTACAGGTGTTTTTCTTGCAAGGAAGTTTTCTAGTGCGTAACTTTGCAACAAGAATATAAACTCTAAAACAAGACAATTATGAAAACTACACTCAACACTATCACGCAGCGGCTCTTGCTAATTGCACTGTCACTAGCAGCTGCCTTACCAGCCATTGCTCAGACATATCTTTCCAATGGTATTTATTACAGGAAAATAGAAGGTTCCAACCAGCTAGAAGTCACTTACAAGGACACCACCTACAATACTTATTCAGGCAATATTGTCATTCCTGCTAAAATTTATAACGGTTTGACAGTTGCTGGTATTGGTGAAAGGGCCTTCAAAGATTGTGACCAACTTAACAATGTTGAATTGAAAGGTTATATTTATTTTATCGACCCCTACGCATTTCAAAACTGCACGAGCTTAACGAGTATAGAACTTCCAGATAATGCCGACATTGGTGACTATGCTTTTGCAGGCTGTACAGCTCTTAATAATATTAAACTTCCTTATACTAAAACAATAACTGGTTCCTACGTGTTTCAAGGCTGTAATAGCATTAAGACACTCGACTGCTTGGGCTATTACATGCATGAGTATTATAGAATCCCTAAGGGGATGTTTAAGAAATGTTTAGGCTTCAAGAATCTAACATTCCCAACTTGCTTAAGGATTATTGGAGAGGAGGCCTTTGCCGATTGCGACTCTCTTGTTAGTATTAATTGGTGGGGAAGCAAGATCTTCGAGATAGAAAAAAAGGCTTTTGAGGATTGTTCTTCATTGACCAGCCTAAAAATTCCTCAACAAATTACAACTATTGGCAGTCAGGCATTTAAAGGCAGTGCTTTGCGAACAGTGACATTTGATGTGGCTGTTGATGAAATCAGTATTGGTGAGGGGGCTTTCCAGGGATGTGAAGACCTCACAACCATTTATTGCAACTCATTCACTCCCCCAGTGCTTAACGAGACAACGGGTCTCACTGCCGAGCAACTAAACAGAGTGAAACTAATTGTTCCGAACTGCGCCCTTGAAGCATATCAGAATGCTGATGGCTGGAAAGAGTTTGCAAATATTGAGGCTCGAGCATATGACTTTTGTGTTTCTAATGTGTATTACAAAATCACTGGCGACAACGAGGTATGTATAACTTATAAAGATGAAAACTATAATTCTTATAATAATATAACGTTCTACTTTATTTCTACTGTAAGTTATGGTGGTAAGAACTATATCATAACTTCTATAGGAGAAAGTGCTTTCAAAAATTGTACGCAAATCGAGGAGTTATCATTTAGTAGCAGTGCTATCAAAAGAATTGAAAACGAATCTTTCAAAGGCTGCTCTAAAATTAGTGGAATAGTTAAGACACCAGAAGCCCTGAGATCAATAGGATCACAAGCCTTTGAGGGCTGTTCCTCAATACGTATTTTGCAATTAAATGATGGGTTGATTTCAATCGATTCCTGCGCTTTCAAAAACTGTTCTAGATTGGGCACAATTATGTTGCCAACATCACCCATTCAAATTGGAGCAAAGGCATTTTCCGGGGCTCCCCTTAATGGAGTCAGTGAATTAAGAATAGGCACTGGCATATATTGCTACTCAACAAATCCGCCAATTATTGACAATATAAATGCGTTTGACATAAATCATTATTCCAATACATCGGTACAAGTGCCTCACTCATTTGTTGATGTATATAGGCTAGATGATAATTGGAATAATTTCCTCAAAATATCTCCACTCACCTATGATTTCATTGACAACAATTTTTACTATAAGATAACAGCCGATAATGAAGTGGGCCTTTGCATGAAGTCAACAATTTATGATGCAGCCTACAGTACATACTATGGATATGACATTAAAAATGCGGTGATTCCTGAGCATGTAGAATTTCAAAATCACACATACAATGTTACCAGCATAGATGATTACACTTTTACACATAGTGATAATTTACACAGTATTACTATACCAAAGACTGTGATAAGTATGGGAGAAAACGATCTCGCATTATATAACATACCACATTTGTCTGAAATTACGGTTGACGAGGACAATCCTGTTTATGATTCGAGAGACAACTGCAAAGCGTTGATTAAGACTGCGAGCAACACTCTCATATCGGGCGCATCTAGAACAACCATTCCTTCCACAGTGACTGAGATTAAAGA
>JAFZUL010000077.1 GCA_017618355.1 Muribaculaceae bacterium | reverse complement strand
GCTAATGGCCAGCGAGTCGCAACCGCTGCGGGTAGCGAAATCGATAACCTCTTCGGGCTTGGTGTAGTGTGATTCCTCGGCAACAACGTCGTCCTCAACGCCAGCGAGCACACCAAGCTCAGCCTCAACGGTAACGTCAAATTGATGAGCATACTCAACAACTTTCTTTGTCAGGGCGATGTTCTCCTCGTATGGCAGAGAGCTGCCGTCGATCATCACGCTCGAGAAACCAAAGTCAACACAGCTCTTGCAAACCTCAAAAGTATCGCCATGGTCGAGGTGGAGGCAAATCTGTGGATGCTCCCATCCAAGTTCCTTAGCATACTCTACGGCGCCCTGTGCCATGTAGCGAAGCAGGGTTTGGTTGGCGTAGTTGCGCGCACCTTTCGAAACTTGCAGGATAACAGGCGACTTTGTCTCGGCGCTAGCCTTGATGATAGCCTGAAGCTGCTCCATGTTGTTGAAATTGAAGGCGGGAATAGCATAACCTCCATTGATTGCCTTAGCAAACATCTCGCGGGTGTTGACCAGGCCTAATTCCTTGTAACTTACCATAATAATAATTCTGTTTTTAAAGATTGAATAACTTCTAATCTGTTATCTCTACTTTTTTTCGACTGCAAAGTTAAACATTTATTTTCTGTTAAACAAATATTTTTTTCAACACATATTTTGCTGGTTCGGGAGTGATTTTACATTGCCACAGGGCATAAAACAATTTATTGGTACATATTTACGTTATTATATATACTGAAAAAACAAAAAGAATGAAGATTAAGATAAAAGCTCCGCTAGGAATCAGTGAAAAGGGAAAATTAGCAGTGCAATGCAACTCGTTCTTCCCGCATCTCGCTAATGTGAAAGCTAGCGACCATGTATTCGTACTCTGCGATGGCGTTACTGGATATGCTCACAGCGAAGTGGCAAGTGCCGTAGTGGCACAGGCCCTCGGTGAGTGGATGAACGCCAGGGTTGACTTTTCGCAGCAGCTCACAGGTGTGACCGTGCGCCGTGCTGTAGTGCATGCCCAAGAGCAACTCGATACCACCTACAGTCGCTTTGAGCCGAGCCGTTACCCCATGGGCACGACAATGGCGATGCTTGCCATTGGCAACTTTGGCGTGGCAGCAGCCCACATTGGCAATAGCCGTGTTTATCATCTGCGTCCTTCGCGCCGCGAGACCCTATACCGCTCACGTGACCACTCGTTGGTCAATGACCTCTTTGCCGCCGGACGCCTCACCCGCGCCGAGGCCGACGCATCGGCTAAAAAGAACGTGCTCACCCGCGCCATGCTTCCCAGTCCCTGCAATGCGGCAGTGCCCGACGTGGCGTTTATCACCGATATCCAAGCAGGCGATTATTTCATTTTGTGCTGCGACGGCATCACAAGCGTGTTGAGCGACAAGAAGCTCAAAGACGTGCTATGCAACAGCAGGTTGAGCAATGCGCAGAAGTTGGCATCACTCAAAATGCTCACCGACACCGTGTCGGCCAACCACAGCATCCTGCTCATTGAGGTAGAAAGCGTTGAAAAAGAGGATAACGACTACCTGCTCGTTAATACCGAGCGCTTGATGTGTGACAAGATGGTGCGACGCAGTGTGATTCTCGCCCATAAGGAGCCCACAGCAATCACTCCTCCCCCAGCGCCCACAGCAATCACTCCCCCTCCGGCGCCAGTATCGGTTCTTGACACAGAAGGCAGCGAAGGCATTGAAGGCATTGAACCAATAGAGGCACCATTGGAGCAAGAATTAGGTATAACCGCATCTGCTGGCGAAGAGCAACCTGTTGCCATCACTCCTCCGCCTCCCGTCCAACCTCAGCCAGCGGTAAGCAAGAAGACATCATCGAAGCGCACCCTCTGGATGATAGTTGCAGCTTTGCTATTTCTTGGCGCCATAGCTGCTTTAATGCTATATAACAACAAGAAAAACAGCGACAAAGAAGTGTCGGAGGTAAGCAAAACCGAGGAGAAAAGCGACCCCGATGTAATTGTCAGCAAAGACATTCCCGTCAATGACGTGGTGCCTGAAGAACCTTTGGAACCATTCGATGACAATAGCGAGGGTGAGCCTGCCACTGGCAGCAATGTGGCTGTGACGCCTGCGCCAAGGGTCAGCAATATTCCTATGCCCACCGGAAGCAACGTGCGGGTTCCTCGAGTGAAGGAAGGTGACCCATATCCCGACGCCTTCGACAACAAGAACGACTACAATGAGCTTGAGAAGGAAATACCCGAGACGCCCGTCGCTATCAAAGAAGAGCCCAAGCAACCTGCACAGTCAGGTGGCGTGCCTCCTCCCCCAAAGAAGACAAGCAACGACCCCACAAAATCAAACCGCGGCATAGCTGTACCTCCACCACCAAGCAGAGGCCACTAAATTGATATACCACAACAATGCAAGACATCAACAACGGAATAATCAAGCTGGTAACATCGCTGGCTGTGAAGAAATACCGCGACAAGGAAGGACTATTTGTCGCCGAGGGATGGAAATGCGTGCGAGACACATGGAATGCCTTCAACTGCCGATATCTCATCGCCACCAAGGCATGGTATGAGCAGCAGGGAACCGCCGAGCATTACCCTAAACTAGTACTCGCTCACAAAAGCCAGATGGCGCGAATGTCGCAATTCACCACGCCAAGCGATGTGATGGCAGTATATGAAATTCCCAAGGTCGATTACACTGATGACGAGGTGCGTAGCAACCTAAACATCGTACTCGACAACATTCAGGACCCCGGCAATCTGGGTACTATTATGCGCCTTGCCGACTGGTTTGGCATCAAGAACATTTTCGCCAGCAAATCAACAGTCGATGTCTATAACCACAAGGTGGTACAGGCCACCATGGGCGCCATCAGCCGGGTAAAGGTGCATTATTGCGACCTAGACTTCTTCCTCGATGACTTCAGCGACATGCCTGTGATGGGCACCTTCCTCGACGGAGAAAATATCTACAGCGCCAAACTGCCCGAGGGCGGAGCCTTCGTCATCTTTGGCAACGAGGGTCAAGGCATCAGCCCAAAAGTGGCAGAGCATGTCACACAGCGCCTCCATATCCCAGCCATGCCTAGAAAAGGCGCCCGCAGCGAAAGTCTCAACGTGGGCATCGCCGCCGCAATTACTATAAGCGAGCTACGCAAGAGTTCGCTGCGCGAACTGGGTAATGGATAATGGGTAATGAGTAATGGAAGTTCGATAGGCGATTTAAAAATTATAATATGGAAGAATTTAAATTTCAATTTGAGAAACTTGACGCTTGGCAAGAGGCGCGTAAACTTGTCGCAAAGACATATCGACTCACAGAAAAATTCCCAATAACAGAGCAATATGCCCTTGCAAATCAGTTGCAGCGTGCAGCAGTCTCTGTACCATCAAATATTGCCGAAGGCAGTGGAAGAGTCGCCGTTAAAGAAAATATTCATTTTCTTGAGATTGCATTTGGGTCTTTGATGGAGGTTTATTGCCAATTACAACTTGCTGTAGATCTTGGATACATTTCTGATGAAGATATGAAATCAATAAAATCTGATATTTTTACAACATCAAAACTGATTAGCGGTTTGCGAAAATCTAAAATAAAAAAGCTGGAAGAGAACAAATGAGAGCATGACTCATTACGCCTTAAGCAGTTCGCGATAGCGAACTCCATTACGCATTACCCATTACGCCTTAAGCAGTTCGCAAGAGCGACGTGGAT
>JAFZUL010000076.1 GCA_017618355.1 Muribaculaceae bacterium | reverse complement strand
AGCACGAGCCCTTGCAGTACATCTTGGGCAAGGCACGCTTTCATGGCCACTGTTTTGCCGTCACCCCTGCAGTGCTCATCCCCCGCCCCGAGACTGAGCAGCTCGTTGACATGATAGTTGATGAAAACCCCGACAGCGACCTCGAGGTTCTCGATATTGGCACTGGCAGCGGATGTATTGCAATCTCACTGGCAAGGGCGCTGAAGTTTGCCCAAGTCACTGCCACCGACATCAGCCCCGCAGCGCTCGAAGTGGCACAGCAAAACGCCATTGCCCTCAAAACTCGGGTAAGATTCGTTGAACAAGATATCCTCACCTGCCGCGCTCCCAGCGAGGCGTGGGACATTATCGTGAGCAACCCGCCCTACATCACCGAGCAGGAAAAGGCAGCGATGGAGCCCAACGTGCTTGACTACGAGCCTCACAGCGCGCTCTTCGTTCCCGACGACGACCCCATGCTCTTCTACCGCCCTATCGCCGCCTACGCCAGCCGAGCACTGAAAAATGGCGGCCGTCTCTATCTGGAAATCAACCGCGCAATGGGCAATCTCGTGTGCGACACCCTGCGGCGCGCTGGGCTGAGCAACATTCAAGTTCACAACGACTTCAACGGCAACACCCGATTTGTCACAGCTATCAAAAATATCAAAGAATAATGGAGAATCTTGCCGGCTATCGCCGGAAATTAGAGAGCCTAAGGCTCTAAAATTATTATGGTGCTTCGCACTAAAATTTAATTTAAAAAAATTTTAGCGCCCTTGGGCGCAACATCAATTTTAGCGCAGCTCTAATTTCCACTCCGTCAGGAGTGGCAAAATAAACAATGCGAAATGGAATATACATTGACTCTCTTCAATAAACGAAAAACGATAAACGAAAAACGATAAACGATAAACGAATTTAACATGAAAAAATTAGCATTCTTAGCAATTGCATTAATCGCAATTATGGTTGCTGGTTGCAAATCTGATGGAGCATCTACCGCTTCAAATGCCAGCGACAAGTCTGTATCAACCTCAGTATCTGAGGCAGCCGACACTGCCGCCCTTTCACAAGCGGCACAAGATGAGCATGCCGATGCCGACGCTACCTACACCTACGATGCCGCAACCAACACCATGACAATCGTAAAAAAGGTGGAACTCCCCGACGACCAGCCCGAGGAAGACTATGCCGAAGCGCTCGTGGAGCATGAGGTACCAGAGTTCATCAAACTGTTCAAAAACAGCACCAAACCAGGTGACGTCACCATCAAGCAAAAAGGCGCCACAATCACCGTGAAATACTTCAACAAAGCCAACGACGAAGAAATCACCTCATTCGACATTACCCCCGAGGACCTGAAATAGATTTGAAAGAAAATTTCAGCCCAACCACTTCTTACCACTCCTTGCGGAGTGGAACCTTTAGCTCGAGGAGAGCATGAAGCCTAAGTCGCACGAAGTGCGGTGGGCGGTGGCGGAGCCATCATGCTTGACTCAAATTAGAGCACTTCGTGCTAAAATTATTATATGGTGCTTCGCACTAAAATTTTATTTTAACGTGAGTTCGATGAAATTATTATATGAATATCAGCGTATTAGCTCCCCCTCTAAGATAGAGGGGGATATAGGGGGAGTATGACAGAGCCAATTATGTTATTCAAAAAGGTTGTCATACTCCTCAGTCGCTTCGCGACAGCTCCTCTATCTTAGAGGAGCAGCTGATTACCAACGACTTATTTTCGTCGAACTCACGTTAATTAATTGTCTTCAAAACCAGGCGCAGCACCGATCTTCGACTCTCGATCTACGATCCCCGCGCCGTTAGGCGCCTAGTTGTTCAGCAGTACGGTATAAACTGCTGTCACATCGGCTGCGGTGATGTTATTGTCGCCGGTTTGGTCGCCATTGACGAGGTGGGTGGTGTCGTTGTTGAGCAAGTAGTCGTAGAGTGCTGTAACATCGGCTGCTGTCACGATGCCGTCACCGTTCACGTCGCCTGGAATTGCCACGTTACTGCTCAGGTTGGTGTAGATGGTGGTTGCGCCGCCTGTTTGATTGGTCGGAATCTTGAGGTAGGCATAACCGCGATTAAATGTGGTATTGCTGGTAATCTTGTCAAACTGAGGTGCCGAGCCATTTATCATGAAGTAGCTTGTTGTGCTGTTGGAATTCACTGTCTGTGACCCCTCGGTTACTCCCACCATCCACGATGAAGTTGAAGGATTACTACCGCTTGTTGGATAGTCTAATCGGTAGGTTTTGCCTGGTTGACCATATACCACCGCACCATTGTTGGCTTTTAAATAGTTGATTTCGGTAAGTGTGGCTTTCTTCTGGTTTTGGTCGTAGGCGCTCACAATATAGGCACGCATGCCATTATTGAATGCCCCTCTAAAGTCAATGTCCTTTACGCAGGCAAACGACTGCCACTCGCTGTCGAGTTCAATGAACGGATAAATCTTTGATGTGTCCCAGTTGTTTGTGTTCACAAAGTCGGGCAGTCGGCGATAATCCACCCAGCACTTGAAGTTGCTGGCATTCTCACCAAAGAAGTTGTTGCCGCAGGTAATTGAGTGTTTGTTATCAATGTGGGGCAGGAAAATCTCACTGAGATTGCTGCAGCCGTAGAAAGCTTTTTGGCCTATGGTTTCGAGTGTTGTTGGAGGTGTGAATGATTTGATGGCAGAGCCCCAAAACGCATAATCCTTTATCTCAGTAATCTTTGACATTTTTGTGGCATCTAAATCATCATTCAGCTTTGTGCAGCCAAAGAAAGCATAAGCACCAATACTATTAACATTTGTGAATGGGAAGTTTTTCAGCTTTGAACCGGCAAAAGCATAATCATCTATCGTTAGTATAGTGGAGGCACCATCAATGGTAAATTCTTTGTTGGTGTCGGCTACTCTATATCCAATCGATACGGGGCGATAAGGCTCTGAATAGTAAATACCAGAAGTGCTCCAGCCATTTACTATCTCTGAAGGGATACTAACATATCCATTATTATTAGCATCAAGCCTGATACCGACTACATTAACTTTACCAGGTATTTCACCTCCCGTGTATGGAACCAAAACTGTATAGTAGACACCATATCCATTTATATCTTTTTTTATGTCCCAACAGTTGGTGTGGTCATAGGTGCCAGTTTTTCGGTTATATTGCTTCCAGATTGAGCTGTTGTCATAGGCTGTATATGCCTCATGCGGTGTGTAAAGCGCCACAGAGCTTTTATCGGTCACAGCAGGGAACAAGTCAACAGTGGGTGGTGTCGTCAAGTTCAGCTCCACACAATTGACCTTATCGCAATAAGCGAACGCATTGCTAGCCACCGCTGTTGCCGATGATGGAATGTGCACTTCTTCTAATGCTTTGCAGCTATAAAACGCATTCGCTTCAATGTATTTGACATTATAGGTCAATTCTAGATGTTTCATATTGCATCCTGCAGCAGCATATTGACGGATTCGTAGAAGTTTTGGGCTGCCTGGGTGATATAACAACTCCGTACCACCAGTACATTTTCCTGGAACCTGAATAAGCTCAGTACCGGATTTGTCGTACAGCTCACAACCGACATAGCTAATACTCCGATAATTGGTATTGTTCTTATCAACATTGATGCTTTCCAGTGAAGAGCAGTAGTAGAAGGGAGCGCAACCAATATCTTTGGTTGCAGCGGGAATGTTCACTGTACCAGTGAGCCCACACATGCCAAAGGCAAAATTTCCTAGATAAACCAAATTACACAAACTGCTGGCAAAATTAACAGAGGTGAGATTGGAGCAATTATAGAAGGCATAATCGCCGATGGTATCGACAGGCACATCGGCGCTTGTGAGGTTTGAGCAGCTATGAAACGCTCTAACGCCTATTTTATATGCCATAGTGTTGTTGTTGGTTATCTTGGTGATGGCATTATTGTTAAGGAACGCGCTGTCGGCAACACCATAGAACTTATAGCCGCCAGGGGAATTGTTAGAAGAATTGCCTACAGTTTGTGGCAAACTGATGGTATAGTTTGATCCGTCGGTAAATGTGGCTCCCACCAGCACACACGAGGAACGCACTGCTGGATTGCTGCTGTTGCTGTTATAGGGGATGCCGTTCTTGATGACATAGTATTGCCAGCAGCCGTTGGTGGAATTGTAAACCTTGAAATCGCCAACTGTGTAATTATAATGGCGCTTGATATTGTCGGCGCCAAAAGCTGCCACCCACTTGCTGTTGGCCTTCAGGGCGTTCATGCCGCGATAGGTCGCCGTGGAGGCCTTTTTTGTCGTGCTTGAGTTGTTGAAGGTGTAGTCATATATCTTTGGTGCCTTCTCTCCTGCAAAGGCCACAACAAGAAGACTCGTGCAGTTCTGGAACACGAACTGCCCTATTTCCTTCACCGAGCTCGGCAGATTCACCGTTTTTAGATTGGTGCAGCCGTCAAAGACATAACTGCTGATATATTCCACACCATAGCCAAAGGTAACATTAGTGATATTGGTGTTGTTGTGAAACGCATTTTGATTGATTTGCTTGACACGGTAGCGGTTGCCGTTGTAAATCACATAACCCGGGATATCGAGCGTCGTGAGCGAAGTGCTTGCTGTACTGGAAAGACCACTCAGAAAAGCATAATTCTCCTCGCTTGATGAAGAACCCAAGCCCAGTTGAGAGTACTTGAAGTTGCCTATCTCAATGTTACTGTAGTAGGTATAGGCATGCGACGTCATGGAAACTAAAGCCATGAGAATGAGTAAGGATAATTTCTTCATAATCGTTTTATTTTTGTTTGTTGTT
>JAFZUL010000075.1 GCA_017618355.1 Muribaculaceae bacterium | reverse complement strand
TTGCCTATCAGTTGCGAAAAGGCAATATTTTTTACAAAATTAATACTTTTTTGTAAAGTAAAAAGCTTTTTGCCAAAAAAGTTATTAACAAGCATATTTTGGTTATCGTTTTGTGGAAGATAGTGGAGAGAGGGCAATGCAGCCAGGTTTTGTGGCTTCGTTGGCTTTTTCGCTCGTAATGATAGCCGGTTTTGCCAGATGTTTTAGATAACATGACAACTGAAAAATCCCCCAGGCTAAAATTTGCTGCCTGAGGGATTTCCAACTTATGAAAAAGAAAAAGGTTTTACTTTATCACGCCGAGTTTTTTGCCCACTTTGATGAAGGCATTGATGGCTTTGTCGAGATGCTCATGCTCGTGACCTGCAGATAGTTGTACGCGGATACGAGCCTCGCCCTTGGGCACTACTGGATAGTAGAATCCTGTCACATAGATGCCCTCTTCCTGCATAGCGGCAGCGAAGTCTTGGGAGAGTTTTGCGTCGTAAAGCATCACTGCGCAGATGGCGCTCTGAGTGGGTTTGATGTCGAAACCTGCCGCCATCATCTTGTCACGGAAGTAGTTTACGTTGTCGATGAGTTTGTCGTGCAGCGCGTTGCTCTCTTTGAGCATCTTGAACATCTCAAGGCTAGCACCCACGATAACTGGAGCCACTGAGTTAGAGAACAGATAGGGGCGCGAACGCTGACGCAGCATAGCGATAATCTCCTTGCGGCCAGTGGTGAAACCTCCCATAGCGCCGCCAAATGCTTTGCCGAGGGTGCCGGTGAACACGTCGATTTTGCCGTAGAGGTTGAACTGCTCTGCTACACCATGACCAGTGGGGCCAACCACACCTGCTGAGTGCGACTCATCAACCATAACCATGGCGTCATATTTCTCGGCTAGCTCAACAATTTTGTCAACTGGAGCCACATTGCCGTCCATCGAGAACACACCATCGGTGGCGATGATGCGGAAGCGCTGCTCTTGAGCCTGCTTGAGGCACTCCTCGAGCTCTTCCATGTTGGCGTTGGCATAGCGGTAGCGTTTTGCCTTGCACAGGCGCACGCCGTCGATGATTGATGCGTGGTTCAGAGCGTCGCTGATGATAGCGTCGTCAGGACCGAGCAGCGCCTCGAAGAGTCCGCCGTTGGCGTCGAAGCATGAGCCATAAAGGATAGTGTCCTCTGTTTGGAAATAGTCGCTGATAGCAGCCTCGAGCTCTTTGTGGATGTCTTGAGTGCCGCAGATGAAGCGCACGCTCGACATACCAAAGCCACGCTTAGACATCATGTCCTGAGCGGCATTGATCAGGCGTGTGTTATCGCTAAGGCCCAGATAGTTGTTGGCGCAGAAGTTGAGCACATCGGTCTCGGGTTTAACTTTGATAGCAGCCTTTTGAGCTGTGGTGATTAGTCTTTCTTCTTTGTAGAGGCCGGCCTCTCTGATAGCAGCCAGCTCATTTCTAAGGTGTTCTTGAAATTTGCCGTACATAGTTAAATAGTTGTTTATTTAGGTTATGTTTTCTTCTTTAGGCACAAAGTTCTAAAAAAATTGCGACATAGAACAATTTTTTTGCCGAAATTTTATAAAATTTGATTGTTGTTGATTAATTTTGCAAATCATAACTTTAAAACAACTATTTTTATCACGAAATGAAGAATATTTTAGTAATTGGGTCAACAGGGCAGATTGGCTCTGAACTCACCATGAAGCTGAGAAGCGTTTATGGCAATGATGCCGTAGTAGCCGGTTATATCCCCGGCGCAGAACCTAAAGGCAGGCTTGCCGAGTCGGGCCCTAAAGAAGTGGTCGATATCACCAACGCCCAGCAGATTGCCGATGCTGTGAAGAAATATGAGATCGACACCATCTACAACCTCGCTGCGCTGCTCTCGGCAGTTGCCGAAAGTAAGCCCTTGCTGGCGTGGAAGATAGGCATTGGAGGATTGATGAACACACTCGAGGTGGCTCGTGAGTGCAAGTGCGCTGTGTTCACTCCAAGTTCCATTGGTTCCTTCGGTCCCAACGCCCCTAAAGACGGCACTCCTCAGGACACCATCCAGCAGCCACGCACCATGTATGGCGTTACCAAAGTTAGCGGCGAGTTGCTGAGCAACTACTATTACACTCGCTATGGCGTTGACACCCGTTCGGTGCGCTTCCCAGGTCTTATATCCTATGTTACTCCTCCTGGCGGCGGTACTACCGACTATGCAGTAGATATCTACTATAGCGCTGTCAAGGGCGAGAAATTCAAATGTCCCATCAAGGCAGGCACCCTTATGGACATGATGTATATGCCCGATGCTCTACGTGCCGCCATCGAGATAATGGAGGCCGACCCGTCACGGCTCGTACATCGCAACTCATTTAACATCGCGTCGATGAGCTTCGATCCAGAGATTATCTACAACTGCATCAAGAAGTACATTCCCGACTTTGAGATGGAATATGAGATTGACCCTCTTCGTCAGGGCATCGCCGACTCGTGGCCTAACAGCCTTGATGACACCTGCGCCCGCATGGAGTGGGGCTGGAGCCCCAAGTACGACCTCGACACCATGACACAAGACATGATCGAGAAGCTACGCATCAAGTTTGGGATATAATTATTTTACTACAAAATGAAAAGCGCCGCTTGGTGGGAACAACCTACTTGGCGGCGATTGTTTTGTGGTGCAAGGCTTTTACTCCAGCGACGTACTTATAACTGTGAGTAAAACTGAAACTGAATTAAAAACTAACAACTAAAAACTTGGTAACAAAAAACTTTTTACTAATTTTGCACGCTGATAATTGTGCAAGAGTATATGAACGAAGATTTTGACATACGTCGGGAGCGCTCTCAGGGCGACCGTGATTTTGAGAAGGCTCTGCGGCCAGTAAGGTTTGACGACTTTGCTGGTCAAGAGGGTATTATCAACAACCTCAGGGTGTTTGTCGCTGCTGCTCGTCAGCGTGGCGAAGCGCTCGACCACACCTTGTTCTATGGTCCTCCTGGTCTTGGCAAGACCACGTTGTCGAGCATTATCGCCAATGAGATGGGCGTAGGTTTCAAAGTTACAAGCGGTCCCGTTCTTGACAAGCCAGGCGATTTGGCAGGTCTGCTCACATCGCTTGAGGAGAATGACGTGCTTTTCATCGACGAGATACATCGTCTGAGCCCTGTGGTAGAGGAGTATCTGTACTCTGCCATGGAGGATTACCGCATCGATATCATGATAGACAAGGGCCCTGGCGCTCGCTCTGTGCAGTTGACGCTGGCTCCGTTCACTTTGATAGGTGCCACCACGCGTAGCGGTTTGCTTACAGCTCCGCTGCGTGCACGTTTTGGCATCAACTGCCACTTGGAATACTACGGCCACGAGGTGCTGGAGGGCATCATCAAGCGCTCTGCTCGTCTGCTGTCGGTGCCCATCTATGACGACGCTGCCCGCGAGATAGCATTACGCAGCCGTGGCACGCCACGTGTAGCCAACTCTCTGCTGCGCCGTGTGCGCGACTTCGCTCAGGTGAAAGGCAGCGGCAAGATCGACAGTGACATAGCGAAATATGCCCTTGAGGCTCTTAACATTGACACCTACGGTCTCGACGAAGTGGATCACAAGCTGCTGACCACCATCATCGACAAGTTTGGCGGCGGTCCCGTTGGACTTTCCACCCTTGCTGCCGCTCTCAACGAGGATGCCGGTTCGATTGAGGAGGTTTATGAGCCCTTCCTTATTAAAGAAGGATTCATCAAGCGCACTCCCCGCGGTCGTGTGGCTACCGACTTGGCATTCAGTCATCTGAAACTTGACCGTCCTCAGCGCAAGGATGGCCAGCAATCGTTGTTTTAAAAAAGAGCTTGTTTTATGGCAAATTTGAAGTCTTTAGCCAAGGACACCGTCATATATGGAATGACGGGCATGGTGGGTCGTTTCTTGAACTACCTGCTCGTGCCGCTCTATACCGCTAAAATCAGTGCCTCTTCGGGAGGATATGGCATTATCACCAATATCTATGCCTATACAGCGCTGATAATCATTATCCTTACCTTTGGTATGGAGACCACCTTCTTCAGGTTTTCAAACAAAGATGAAGAGAATCCCAAGGCAGTGCTGTCCACCTCTTTTTTGTCGGTGACTGCAGTCTCGGCTTTTTTTGTGCTGCTGGTGTTCCTGCTGCTGCCGTGGCTAGCTCCGTGGATGGGCTATGCCGACCATCCTAGCTACTTGTGGGTGATGGCGATAGTGGTGGCTCTCGACGCCATTCAGTCGATTCTTTACGCCTACTTGCGTTATCAGCACAAGGCTATAAAGTTTGCAGCCCTGAAATTCTCTTTCATCCTTCTGAACATAGGTCTTAACCTGATTTATTTCTTGCTGCTGCCTTGGCTTTACGAGAAATTCCCTTCTGTTATAGGTACGATTTATGACCCAAGCATTGGCGTGGGCTATGCCTTCTACCTCAACCTTGTGTGCACAGGACTCGTGACTCTGCTCTTCTGGAAAGAACTCTCGAGCATAGAATACAAGATGGACTGGAAGTTGCTGAAAAGAATGCTCGAATACACTTGGCCGTTGCTGGTGCTCGGTATTGTGGGCATCCTCAACCAGACTGCCGACAAGATATTGTATCCTTTTATTGATGATAGTGCCAACGGGCGTGCTCAGCTTGGTATCTATGGCGCTGCGTGCAAAATAGCGATGATTATGGCTATCATCACCAACGCCTTCCGCTGGGCCTACGAGCCTTTTGTCTTCGGCAAGAGTCGCGACAAGGACAACCGCGAAGCCTATGCCGCGGCGATGAAATACTTCATCATATTCACGCTGCTGGCATTTATGGTGGTGGTAGCGTGGATTGACGTGCTCAAATACATCATTGGCCGTGACTACTGGGAGGGCCTTAAAGTGGTGCCAATAGTGATGGCAGCCGAGATAATGATGGGAGTGTATTTCAACTTGTCGTTCTGGTATAAGCTAGCCGACAAGACCATTTGGGGTGCATGGTTTTCGTTGATAGGCTGTGCTATCCTTGTGGCAATCAATTTCCTGTTTGTTCCGCATTTTGGCTATATGGCATGTGCCTGGGGCGGCTTTGTGGGATATGGCGTGTCGATGGTGCTCTGCTACATAGTGGGAAGGAAGTATTACCCCATTGATTACCCATTGAAAGAGATAGGCTTCTACGTCGCTCTGACGGCAGTGCTCTACGTGGCTAGCGTGCTGGTTGACTGGGGCAACACCGTTGACAATGTGATTTACCGCACGCTGCTGCTGATGGTGATGCTGGCAGTGCTGATAAAGAAGGAAAATATAATGGATAAGATAATTGAGTTCAAGCGACGTCGCCAGCAAAAAGCCTGAACGAATGCTAGTTGCGAAGGCATCGCAACAGACGGAACTCAATAGATAAAAAAAGAGACTCGGAATTACCCCGAGTCTCTTTTTTGTTCAGTTCTTTTAATTATTCTGATCCTAGGATGATGTTGTAAACTACTGTCACATCGTTTGAGGTGATTGCGCCGTCGCCGTTCTGGTCACCGTTAACGATGTCGCTGGTGTCACCATTGAGCAAGAAGTTGTAGAGGACGGTGACATCAACGCTTGTAACATTGCCGTCGCCATTCACGTCGCCAGGAATGGCTTGCTGTTGTTGTGCCTCACCAGGCAGCAGGATATTGGCATGGTTGTCGAGAGCGACAAGTTCCTTGAAGTAAGCACGGAACGAGCCCACTGTGCCGTTACCCCATTGTGCCATAGCGCCGTAAGTGTCAATATTGTAGATGTCCTCAAATGATTGCTCCACGAAGGTGCCTGCCATCAGATAGGTTTCGCCGCTGGTGTAGGCGATAGGCTCGGCTTTCAGCATCACGTCGGTTGCAGCCCATGTGATAGGAGTGCCAGTGAGATTAGCCGCCTTGTTGATGGCGATGATGTAAGGCACGTTGGCTTCTATGCTTTCTACCTCATTAAATACTACTACACCATCCTGTTCTTGAGCGAATCGCTCAATCCACATGTCGTTGCCGCTTGCCGAGCAAGTGGCAGGAGTAAACGGCAGCACAATGGTGCTCCAGTTCTCGGCTACACCGTCTTGACGAGCCTTGTCGAAGGTGCGCTCGTAGCTGATGGCCTGAGCGGTGAAACTCTGAGGAGTGAAATAGCCGTTGCCGTCGGTAAGAGTGATGTTCTGAGCCACGTTGCCCTTAACCATGTTCAGTCCTTCAAGACCAGCGGGAACAGTCTCGTTCTCTCCAATGAAGTAGATGGTGTTAGGATTGCCGCTTGGTGTTACGCTGTTGATTTCCAGACCTTCGAGGCGTGCAGCAAGAGCGTTGGCAGGCACAGTGATGTCGCCACTAGCGGCAACGCCTACACCAGTCATGCTTGTGCCGTCCCAAGTAACGAGGCCGCGGCGGATGTCGTAGTAAACTGATTCTCCCTTCTTCACGAGGTTAACCAACTGATCGTTCTCGTTGCGGGCGTAGATATTGAGCGAGTAAGTGGAGCCGTAGGCGAGGTCGTTGAAGTCGAAGTAGAGCGTCTTTGTCTCGCCAGACTGCAGGTTGAGCCCGCTTTGTGAGTAGGTGATCATGTCGCCACCCAGAATGTTGCCGTTGTCGTCTTTATGGACGATAAATAGTGGCGCAAGCACAAATTTGTTGTACTCTCCAGTGCTGTTGTTAGTGATGTCAACACGGAAGTGAGCATGGCTGTCGTAAATAATGCCGTCGGCAGCATTCTCGGCAGCGATGACAACGCTCAAGTCCATAGTGCTAACAACGAGAGGAGCAATGGTAACTGAGCCAGAACCGCTTACGGGTTTCTCACAGTTGGCGTCGTAGTAGAGACGAATTGTTTGAGTGCCAGCGTTGGCAGGTGTCAAGTTGAAGGTTACGGTCTTGGTCTCACCGCTGAGCACCTCGGCTTGGATAGAGGTGGTGTATTGCGAATATTCGTCAATCTGCTGGTTGCCGAAAGCCAAGTATAGGTCTCCGAAGTAGCGGTCGGCACTGTTGTTGGTGAGCGTCACATGAATTTGCTCTTGGCTGCCAACTTTCTCTCCACCCTCAAACTCCATGCCTTCGATTTGGAGATCGAGGATGGGGTGAGAAGTGAGAGTTGCCGAGTAAGCCGACATCTCAATGATTTGATAGTATCGGTCGCTCTCGAGCATTGGTTTCCATTGGTTGGTGCCCTCAAGCATATACATAGGTATTATTTTATAAGTGCCTGTCATTCCAGCACCAAATTTCTTGGCGTAATTGGCCTCAAGGTTGCCACCTAGATTGTCGGTACTGCCAAGAGCTGAAGTGAGCGAAGTGGCGTAGTTGCCACGGTTGATGATCATCGAAATGAAGTTGTTGTCCATGTCATAGAGGGCAACACCCACATCATATCTCTTTTGAGTGCCCACGTGGTCGGCATGACTGAGTTTGAAATATTGACGCTTATATACGCTGAATCCATAGTTCACGCCATCGCGCTCGATATAGGTCTTCTCGGTGTAGCCGTTGCTGTAAAGACCAATTCCAGTGGCTGTGAGGGCATCTTCTACTTGTGGCTCGGGCGTGCCACTGCCGTTAGGGTCGCCAGGCTGGATGCCGATGATGATGTTTTGCTTCATGTTGTAGCCTTCGGCGCTCGACGAGCCTCCAATGCCGCTCTCGCGTGGGTTGAGGACAGCGAGCTGGAAGTATCCGTTGCCCATGCCTCCCCATCCCCAGTTGATGTGGAAATAGTTACCATATTCGTAGCCGTCGCACACGAACGAGTGACCTCCGCCGCTGCCAGCAGTGCCGTTGTAAATCATTGGTCGGCCTTCAGCAAGTTCCTGATACACCATGTCGTCCCACACTTCCTGTGTGAAGTCGGTGCGGAACTTGATTTGGATGGTGCTAGGGTCGTAAGCGAAGTATTCGGTGAAGCCTTTGGGGATGTCGTCGGTGTAGGCACCAGTCGAAGACACGCCATATTGAGACTTCACGGCAGCGCCAGCATAGTACATGAGTGTAGCCACAGCATCGGTATATACCTCATCTTCGCTGCCGTTATAGCTGTCCTTCATGTGGTCCCAGTCGAAGGTAGTGACGGGGAGTTCTTCCATCTCTATCGTCACCCAGTTGTAATCGCCTGTGCTGAAAGGGAATGTGTAGCTTGGAATAGTCTTTGTGGTATGCTCTGGCCACTTGTGGAAGTTCATGATTTGCGTCATCGACACTGCCACGCATCCGGTGTAGGCGAGTTCGCCAATGGTGTCGCCGTTCTCGTCGATGCTCATGAACTCTGGACATTTGTTCCAGTAAGGTTCGGCTTGGTTCCACTTGCTGGTCACCATAGGAGCGATGGAGTTGCGTGTGTCAACTACATTCTCGGCCTTAGGTGCAGCAATTGCGCCCTTTATGCCATCCACCTTGTCGAGCATTGCTATCTGCTGTGCATACTCGTTAAGCCAAGCTTTCATGTTGGCGGGAATCTTAGCCTCATCGAAGTAACCTTCATCGCTGAAGCCCAGAATGGGGTTGATGCGGTCATCGCCAGCCACGATTATGAAACCTTGGTTGTTGCCAATATTGAAAACGTAGTAGGGTACATCACTAGTAGTTGCTTCCTGAACTGATGGGTTGCCTTTTGCAGAAAATTTTAGGTTGCTGTTAGGTTTCTGCTTACTGCGCAGGAATTTCGCCGCCTCCTGCTGTGCCTGCTGTTGATTGATTGGAGCTGCTTGTGCCAGCAAACCAATGCTCATGCAGAGCAAGAACAGGAGAAATAATCGGTTTCTTGCCATAAATTGGTTTTAGTTTAAAATGTTAATGAATAGTTGTTTATGAATAAGTTTGGTTTTACTTTTTATATATTAGCGAGCAAATATAGTCTAAATATTTTAAACGCGAAAATATATTCAGTATTTTTATTCAAAATTTCAATGAAATAGTGTCTGTTGCATGCTTTTTTGCTCCCTTTTTGGGGCTAGATACAATTGTGAATAGTTTACAATAGCAAAATATTAAGGCCACGCAATTAAAATATTGATAAACAACTATTTAAAAACTTATCAACAAGACTGTTAATAACTTTTTTGTAAATAAATGAAAATTCTTTTGTTTGGATTTGTAAATTTCGGTTTTTGTTTGTAATTTTACACCCTCAAAGCGAAAGTCGCAAAATTGCTTTAAAGAAACGAGTAAAATGACCACTACTGAGTATCATATTCCCGCTCTCCTTGAGGAGACTATTAATGGGTTGAATATCAATCCCGAAGGCATCTATGTGGATGTCACTTTCGGGGGTGGGGGTCATAGCCGTGCCATCATGGAAAAATTAGGTGAGAAAGGCCGTCTTTTCTCGTTTGACCAGGATATGGATGCGTGGGCCAACCGTCTGAATGACAACCGATTTACTTTTGTACATAGCAATTTCTCGTTTTTGAAGAATTTTTTGCGCTATTATGGTGTGGAAAAAGTAGATGGCATTCTCGCCGACCTGGGCGTGTCGTTCCATCACTTCGATGACAGCGAGCGCGGCTTCTCGTTCAGACAGGATAGCAGTCTCGACATGCGCATGAACCGCGACAGCAAGGTCGATGCAGCAATGGTGGTGAACACCTATGATGAGGAGAGCCTCGCCAATGTGCTTTACCTCTATGGCGAGCTCAAGCAGTCGCGCCGTATGGCAAGTGCGATAGTCAAGGCGCGCAATAGTGGCGAAATAGCTACCACTGGCCGCCTGGTTGAGGTGGTTTCACCCTTCATTCGCAAGAGTCAGGAGAAGAAAGAGCTTGCTCAGGTGTTCCAAGCTCTGCGCATCGAGGTCAATCATGAGATTGACGTGCTCAAGCGGTTGCTCAACCAGTCGCTCGAGGTGCTCAACCCTGGAGGGCGTCTTGTGATTATCACTTACCACTCGCTTGAGGACCGCCTGGTGAAGAACTTCATGCGCAGCGGCAACGTGGAGGGAAAGATTGACAAAGACTTCTATGGAAGGGTCAATACCCCGTGGAAGCTTATCAACAATAAAGTGATTACCGCCAGCGAAGCCGAGGTGGAGCGCAACCCCCGCTCACGTAGCGCAAAGCTTCGCATTGCGGAGAAAACGCAAGACGCTGATTAGTTGGTGCTTCGCGCAGATTAGGGATTAAAGATTAGGACTTTTTTAGACATCACAATTTAAGATTGTAAACTAGATATAGCACATCACTGTTATGGCAAAGAGTAGTAAGAAAAAACAGAAAATAGAGAAAGACGAGGAGAGCTTTACCCTCAACCCCATTGTGCTGATTCAGCGCTTGTTGCAGGGTCGCACCTTTCTCACGCTTGCCTTCTTCAAGCGTTACTGGATCTATGTGGTTGCCGGCACAGTGATGATGCTGATGTATATCTCAAACAAGTACGTTTATCAGAGCGACAAGGCAAAGTTAGGTACCATGAAGGTTATGCTCAACAATGCTAGCACCGATTTT
Organism: Muribaculaceae bacterium; assembly: GCA_017618355.1. GTDB lineage: Bacteria > Bacteroidota > Bacteroidia > Bacteroidales > Muribaculaceae > Sodaliphilus. The sequence continues at coordinate 6,010 of JAFZUL010000075.1, read as the reverse complement.
GTTGATGCCAGTTCGCGCTATAACTCTCGCATTCTCGAGAGCCAGATGAAGACCTACGTTGATTCGATGGGAATAGATCTTAATTTATCAAAGGAACCACCATTTAAACTGAATGAAGAATGAAAACGTCTAACAAACAACACATCCTGCTTCGCTACCTCTTTGTTATTGCGGTGATTTTGCTTTTTTCATCGGCGATTATCTACAATATGTTCAAGATATCGATTGTCGATGCTAAGGCTTGGAACGACAAGGCCGACAAATTGCTCAAAAAGGAGACAATCCTTCCTCCAGAGCGTGGACGTCTGCTTTCGGACAACGGCAGTGTGCTAGCCGCCAACCTTAACTATTATACCGCTCGCATCGACTGGACCTGCGAAGGTTTCGCTCGCAACGAGTTCAAGGATAGTGTCAATGCGTTATGCGACAGTCTTCAGGTGTTCTGTGAGAATAAGAAAAGTGCAAGCGATTGGAAGAAAGAATTAATGGCTCAGTATGACGCCCGTAAAAATAAAGTCTATCCATTGTTTACCGGATTAACACATGCACAGTTTTTACGCCTTAAATCATTTCCGTTCCTCAACATGCCAAAGAATAAGAACGGCTTCTATTCCGACCCGACAGTAAAACGAGTAAAACCCTATGGGTCGATGGCATCAAGAAGCATTGGCAATGTGGGCGAGGTGGAAAACATGGAAGGACAGCATGGCCGGTCGGGGCTTGAGATGGCCCTCGACTCACTGCTCTACGGTGTGCCTGGCGTGAAGCGCCGCATCCAGCTCACGAACCGTATCGTTGACTGGGAGAGCACACCAGCAGTGCCCGGCTATGACATCACCACGACCATCAACGTGCAGTTGCAAGACATCGTGGAAAACGAACTTTACAAGATCTGCAAAGAGACCGATGCCGTGTGGGGCACCTGTGTGTTGATGGAGGTGCAGACCGGCGAGATTAAGGCTATCTCCAACTTGGAATGGAGTGATAAGCTTCAGGACTACTACGAGGGCCGCAACAATGCCGTGCTGGGATATGAGCCTGGCTCGGTAATGAAGCCCATCTCGATGATGGTGGCTTTAGAAGACGGCATCGTTGACGACATCAATGCGGCTGTTACCAATGGCAGTTCGGTAATGGAATATGGCGGCAGCATAATCAAAGACTCGCACGGTGGTGCCATGTCGCCGCGTCAGATTATAGAGATGTCGAGCAATGTGGGCATGTCGAAGATTATCCTCAAGAAATATGAGAAAAATCCTGATGGCTTCAGGCAGAGGTTAGAGGAGATGGGATTCTTTGACCCCTTCAACTCAGGCATTGGCGGCGAGCAGGAGCCAAAGATTGATAAACTGGGTCGTGCCAATTGGGACCGTGTTGCCCTTACTCGTATGGCTTATGGCTACGCCACACTCATACCGCCGTTGCACACCCTTGCCATGTATAATGCCATTGCCAACGATGGCAAGTATGTGCGTCCACACTTGGTAAAGAAGCTCACTCGTCCCGGAAGTGATCACGATTCAATCGTTCCCATCACTTACGTCCGTAAGCAGGTGTGCAGTCCCGAGAATGCTGAAAAGCTGCGCATCATGTTGCACGATGTGGTGTGGGGTAATAGTGGCACTGCTCGCCGATGGGTACAGGACGAGAATGTAGAAATCGCCGGCAAGACAGGCACTGCCTACACTGTTCGTGAAGATGGCACTTATAGCGACGAGAAACGTCTGGCGTTCTGTGGATTCTTCCCCTACAAGGCTCCCAAATACAGCTGCATCGTGCTGATGCGTCGTGCCAATCGTGGTGCTGCTGCCAGCAGCGGCCTAGTGCTTCGCAACATCGCTGCCAAGATGTATGCCCGTGGCTTACTTGGCCCCAACGACAACTACGACAATTCTTCTGACCCCAAGCGCTCCACCTCGACCAAGACTCAGTACCAGAAGAATCCCACTTTGTTCTATCAGAGCAATGGCGGTCTGCTTGGTGACTTGCGCAGTTTCCTGGGCTCGTCAGAGGCAACGATGTTTAGCGCTCCCTCGCGTCCAGTATCGGGAGTACCCAACGTGTGTGGCATGACAATTCGTGAGGCGCTGGCTTGTCTCGAGAAAGTGGGCTTGAATGTGCGCTTCAACGGCACAGGTCGTGTGGTGAACCAGAGTCTGCCCGCAGGCACAGCGTTCAACAAGGGCGCAATGATTAATTTGACTTTAGAGATATAACAAGAGATAAAAGATATGAAGGCTAAAACAATAGAAACACTGTTAAGAGACATCGAGGTGCTGCAAGTGACAGGCGATGCCTCCAAGATGATAACCGACGTGGTGTGCGACTCCAGGCTGGTGACCGAAGGCTGCCTATTTGTGGCGGTGCGCGGCGTGACAGTCGATGCTCATCAGTTCTTGGGACAAGTGGCGCAGAATGGTGCCGCCGCGGTAGTGTGCGAGACGCTCCCCGAGGAGCTGTCGCCACAAGTGACATATATTCGTGTGCCCGACAGCAATGTTGCCCTGGCGCATCTTGCCAGCGCGTGGTATGACCATCCTTCGTCGAAGCTTCGTCTGGTGGGCGTTACAGGCACCAACGGCAAGACCACTATCGCCACTTTGCTCTATGAGCTCGCCCGCTTGTTGGGTTATAAGGCTGGCTTGCTGTCAACCGTTCAGAACATCATTGACGAGAAAGTGGAGCCCTCCAAGCAGACCACTCCCGACCACTTGACCCTTAACCGCTTGCTCCACGACATGGTGGAGGCAGGTTGTGACTATGCCTTCATGGAGGTTAGCTCTCACGCTTGTGACCAGCACCGCATCGACGGCTTGAAGTTCGCTGGTGGCATCTTCACCAACCTCACACGCGACCACCTCGACTATCACGGTACCGTTGACAAATACATCGCCGCCAAGAAGATGTTCTTCGACTCGCTTGGCAGCGACGCTTTTGCCGTTGTGAATGTCGATGACAAAGTGGGCACAGTGATGGTTCAGAACACAAAAGCCAAGAAATATACCTACTCACTGAGGTCGCTTGCCGACTTCAAGTGCCGAGTAGTGGAAGACCGCCTTGACGGCACCTCGCTTATCATCAACGATACCGAGCTTGAGGTGATGTTCACAGGCAGGTTCAACGCTTATAACCTCACTGCCGTTTATGCGGCAGGACTGTTGTTGGGATGGAATCGCGACGAGGTGCTCGTGTCGATGAGCAAACTCGTGCCCGTGGCAGGACGCTTCCAGACCTTGAGGTCACCACGTGGATACATCGCCATCGTAGATTATGCCCACACCCCCGACGCCCTCATCAATGTGCTTGACTCGGTCAACGAGGTGCTCAAGGGCAAGGGTCAGCTCATCACGGTGTGTGGCTGCGGCGGCAACCGCGACAAGGGCAAGCGCCCCATCATGGCACGCGAGGCAGCACTGCGCAGCGACCGTGTGATACTCACCAGCGACAACCCCCGCGATGAGGACCCCGACGAGATTCTGTGTGAGATGCAAGTAGGCATACCTGCCGAGAAGCAGCCCACGACCCTCACTATCAACGACCGCCGCCAGGCCATCAAGGTTGCATGCCAACTTGCCCAGAGTGGCGATGTGGTGATGATTGCCGGCAAAGGCCACGAAGACTATCAAGAGATTAAAGGTGTTAAGCACCACTTCGACGACCGCGAGGAGGTGATGAATATTTTTGCCACCGAAAAAAACTAAGAACTAAAAACTAAAACCCACAGCTATGCTTTACTACCTTTTTAGATTTTTAGAGCAATACAATATTCCTGGCGCGCACATGTGGCAGTACATCTCATTTCGTGCGCTGCTTACGCTCATATTATCGTTAATTCTCTCGGCATGGCTGGGAGAGAAGTTCATCCACTACATGCGCAAGCGCAAGATTGGTGAGACCCAGCGCGACGCTTCAATCGACCCCTTCGGCGAGAAGAAGGTGGGCACTCCATCGATGGGTGGCTTGGTGATTATCACCGCCATCCTGCTGCCTGTGCTGCTGTTGGGCCGCATGCGCAACATCTATATTATCTTGATGATAATCACCACAGTATGGCTGGGATTCTTGGGCTTCTGCGACGACTACATCAAGATTTACCGCAAGCACAAAGAGGGTTTGAAGGGAAAATACAAGATTGTGGGTCAGGTTAGTATAGGCCTAATAGTGGGTCTTGTGCTGTGGCTCAGTCCCGATGTGGTGATGCACGAGAACATGGAACGTGTGGCTGTCACCACTCAAGAGACTGTGATGACGTCAAGCCCACAAGAAGTTGGCGCAGTAGCCTCAACTACCCAAGACGGCACAAAAATCGAGAATAAAGCTGTTGTAGTGCATAAAGACAAGCCCGAGAAATCGCTTAAGACCACCATTCCTTTTGTGAAGAACCACAATCTTGACTATGGCTACTTCACCAAGTGGTTGGGTAAATGGGGTGGTGCTGCAGGATGGGCCTTGTTTGTGCTGATGGTAATCCTGGTGGTTACTGCGGTGAGCAATGGTGCCAACCTCAACGATGGCATGGATGGCATGTGTGCCGGTAATTCAGCGATTATCGGTGTGGCATTGGGCATACTCGCCTATGTTAGTTCCAATATCGAGTATGCCTCCTACCTGAATATCATGTATATCCCCGACAGTCAGGAACTTGTGGTGTTTATGTGCGCTTTTGTCGGAGCGTTGATAGGTTTCCTGTGGTATAACGCCTACCCCGCTCAGATGTTTATGGGCGACACGGGTTCGCTGACCATTGGCGGTATCATTGGCGTGTGTGCCGTGATTATCCACAAGGAGTTGCTGGTGCCCATTTTGTGTGGCGTGTTCTTGATGGAGAGCCTCACAGTGATTATCCAGACCCAGGTATTCAAATACTACAAGCACAAGGGCAAGAAGGTGAGGGTGTTCCGTTCGACCCCGATTCACGACAACTTCCGCAAGCTTGACAAGGATCTTGATCCCGAGTGCAAGTATGTGTTCCGCAACTGGCCCCGTAACCGGTTCCACGAGTCGAAAATCACGCTGCGTTTCTGGATTTTCACCATCATCCTGGCGGCATTGACGATAATAACACTTAAAGTGAGATAAAACGAGATAAAAAATTGAGTCATCATAGAAAAACGAGTTTTTAAAAGTAATGAAAAGTTTAGTAGTAATAGGAGGCGGAGAGAGCGGCGTTGGAGCTGCTGTGCTAGGCAAAGTTAAGGGTATGGAGGTGTGGCTCACCGATATGGGAGCCATAGCTCCGCGCTACAAGGAAATTCTCGACAAGTGGGGAATCGCTTGGGAGGAAGGCCACCACACCGAGGAAAAGGTGCTGGGAGCCGACGAGATAGTGAAAAGCCCTGGAGTGCCCCTTACGGCGCCGCTTATCGCCAAAGCGATGGCTAAAAACATTCCTGTGATCTCTGAGATAGAGTTTGCAGGCCGTTATACCGATGCTAAAATGGTATGTATTACCGGCAGTAACGGCAAGACCACCACAACCTTGCTCACCTATCACATCTTGAAGGAAGCAGGGCTGAATGTGGGTCTTGCCGGTAATGTCGGCAAAAGTCTGGCTATGCAAGTGGCAACCGAGAAGCACGACGTGTATGTCATTGAGCTGAGCAGTTTCCAGCTCGACAACATGTATGACTTCCGAGCCAATATTGCTGTGATGCTCAATATCACCCCCGACCACCTCGACCGCTATGACTACAAGATGGAGAACTATGCCGCTGCCAAGTTCCGCATCATGCAGAACCAGACCAGCGAAGATGCCTTCATCTACTGGGAGGATGACCCTGTTATCTCGGCTCAGCTCAAGAGCATCCAGAGCGAGGCTCGCTTCTTCCCCTTCAGTGCTCGCGACGACAAGTCGTGCACTGCTTACTTGAGTAACGGCACGCTGTGCTTCAACGTGGAAGGCGACGAGTGGGAGATGCCTAGCAGTGAGTTGGCTCTGAAAGGCCTTCACAACATCTACAACTCGATGGCTGCAGGTATCAGTGCCACTTTGCTCGACATCAAGAAAGAA
>JAFZUL010000074.1 GCA_017618355.1 Muribaculaceae bacterium | reverse complement strand
CGACAACACGGTACTTTCCTCTGACGGTCTCGACGAGGAACACGCAATCGTTGTTGTTGACATAGGCTGCTAGAGCCGAAGCCGCCACGCCCACTCCGGGGTGAACAGCGGTCAGCTTGTTCAACTGCGTTTGGCTTGGGTATTCACCTTGTGCCTCACTGGTGAGCTGCGACTTGTCGGGAAGTATGTCAATGTACTTCCAGTTCGCATCGGCTGCGAGCACGAAGTTGCCAGCATAAGCCGCTGCGGTAAGACGGCCTCTGTTGTCATGTGCAAGCGTGGGCCACTGAACAATCTGGTCTTTGCTGATGTAATAGATGCGCCTCTTGATGCCAGGGAGTTCGGGCGTTCCCTGACACCAAGCGAGCGATTGTATAATACTGGTGCAATTTGTTGCCATAGTGTAGTTGGATTAACTTGTTAAACAATTACGCTGCGTCAGCCAGCTCAATCACTTTGAGGGTGCGGTAGTCGATTGACTCGAACTGCACACCGAAGAACATGGTGGCGATGTATGTCAGCACGAAGGGTGCATACTCCTTGACCATGACGCTCTCGATGTCGCCCATTTGGTCGTAGCCCACAAGCATATTGCTCTTGGGGGTGACGTGGAAAAACTTGCTATCGGTCTTGTTGTAGAGCGGCACAATGTGCAAACGTCCGTTGCTTCCTTCGACGCAGTTCTGATTGAACTGGTTGTAGAAGTTGATACCGCCATGAGTGAGCAGCATGGCCTCGTTGTACTTGTCGGCGAAGTCCTGTGAGCAGTACAAGTTCAAATCTTGTGCACGCAGTCTTGGGTCGAGCGAATAGAGGATTTCCTTTGCCACGTCGAGCGCGTTGGCAGCGGTGATTTCCTCGGTGAGCTTCATGTAGTTCTTGTTTGCTACGCTGATGGTCTCGGCGGCAATCTCCGCCTCGGTGATGGTGTCGAAGCCATCAAACAAGTCTTGGGTGGTGTCGCCGTTAGCGTTGCGCACACCATTCCAGATAGCATCATTGAGGTGCGATGACAAGCCCTTTGCGATAAGTGCCAGCACGTGCAAAGCTGTGGGAGTGGTCATCTGACCGTCGCCCTTGGTGGCACCAGTGCCGAGCAGCGTGGAGATGGCTGTGTTCGGCTCGAAGTCGAGCACCACGTTACCGAAGTATGTCTCCAGGGTGCGGTGGTCGAGCGTGAGGTTCACATCGGCTCGACGGTTGGACTTGTAGGGGGCAAACTGGGCATCAGCATTGATGGTGCCCACATTCTCTTTGTATCGGATTCCCGGTCGCCCTGTCATATATTGCAGGGTGTCCTGAATACCGATGATGGGAAGCATGAGCAGATCCTTACGCCATTTGATGGCTGCGGTCTGATAGTCTTCCAGCGTGAAGTTAAGTCTTCCTGCCATGTGTTTTTCGTGTTTAGATGGTGGTGATTACTAGCATAGGATTAGGGCAGTTGTTCATACAACTGTTTAGCATTGTTGAAAGCGTTGGCGTAACTCTCCACCTCGCTCAGAGGTTGGGGAGTGTCACGCTTGGCTTCATTGACTACAGCGGTGGAAGTGTCGGCTGGCGACTTTTTCACCGCATCAAGTTGTTCGGCGAGTTCGGCATTTCGCTTGTCACGTTCTGCAAGCGCACGCTCGATCTGCTGCATTTGTTCGCAGGTGAGTGTGATGCCATTCTCGCCCACGGCAAAGCCCTCGACATTGAGGACTTTGCCCACGAGCGAAAAGGACTGGTTCATTTGAGCGGATTGGTTTTGGTTGTTAACTATTTGTTCTTTTTCTTCGGTGTGCGAGGGCTTGAACAGCGAGGCAATAGAAGCGAGGAAACGCGCAAAGAGCGTTTCCTTGCTCTCGGTGGGCACATTTGGAATGGGCATACCAGCCGCAGCCATAGCCGAAGCTACCGCGTCGGTGAGTACCGGCTTCGCTTCGTCGAGGTCGGTTATCTCATCGACAAACCCCCATTCCTTTGCCTCTTTAGCAGTGAGCCAGCCGCCCTCTCGCATGAGGTCGAGCAGGTCGGATTGTGGCTTGCTGCACTTGGCAGAGTACATCGAAGCAACATTGTTGTCGAGTTTGTTCAGGTCACGGATTGCCGCCTCGCAGTTGTCACGGACAGTTGCGAGCTGGTCGGCATTTAGGTTTCCCCACTCGAAAAACTCTGCACTGCACTTGTGCACGAGGTACATGGCCGATGCGTCGATGCTGATGTGCTTGGCACCCAGCGAAGCGATGGTTGCCGCACTCGCATTCATTCCCACGAAGTGGACGGAGACATCGCCATGTCGTTTGAAAGCCGAAGCGATGGAGAGTGCGGTCGCCAGAGATCCGCCGAGGCTATCGATAAGCACGTGGACCGGCTTGCCCTCGTTTCGGGCAAGCACATAGTCCACATAGTCGCGGTCGAAATCGTAGCCGCCGACAAACCCTTTGAGGTGAAGGTGGTATTGTGTGTTTTCCATAGTTGATTTGCGATTTATCGCCACAAAATTATAATGGTGAAATTCACCACTAAAAGACACACCGAAAGCGAAAAATGATTATCTTTGCAATCCCTAAACAGATGTGGTTATGCTTTGTAGATATGTGAAACCAGTCCTATTCTCTGACCTTTTCGAGGTTGGGAATGAGTATATCGTGACTTGGGATGTTACTTCTCACGGCGAGAAACTGAACGTCTCTCGCGGTGATGGTTCTGAGCCACATCATATAACTATGACGTTGGCTCAATTCCACACATCTTTCAAGGCCATAGATAGGCGCACGGGCAAACCATATCACCTCATGCCCTT
>JAFZUL010000073.1 GCA_017618355.1 Muribaculaceae bacterium | reverse complement strand
GACTGATATCCTCTACTATCCTGTTATCTCTCTTGATGGCGGCAGGGTACTCTTGACAGTGGGGGATACCTATACTGAGCCAGGCTACAGCGCTGCACTGGGCACCGAAGACCTTACCGACAAGGTGGAAGTGTCGAACAATATTGACACCAGCGCTCCTGGTTTCTACTATGTGACTTACAAGGTGACCGATTCCGATGGCAACTCTGCTACCGAGAGACGTGAGGTATGGGTTAACAATCCTGGCCACTTCGACAACATCTACTGGGCAGAGTGCTGGCATAAGACCAACAAAGCCCGTCACTACTACAACAGCCCTGAATCCATTCAGGCTCTTGGTGACGATCTTTACCTTCTCAGTGACTGTTTAGCAGGATACTACGCTTATGGTATTTATCCACAATATAGAAATTCGTATGACTTCGAAGCCGAGGCATTATTAGCGCTTGATGGACCTATCGTCAATATGCTTGAAGAAGGCGACTGGTACTTCTATGATGGAGATGATCCTGAAGTGATGATAGACGGCAATTATGATGAAGAGACAGGTATCTTTACCTATCGCCTCAACTACTATTGCGGCGGTGGCGTTATCATGACTCCTATCACTGCCGACAATTATATTGACGGTCTTCCTATTCCTGAAGAATAATTAAAGAAAGGAGAATAAGATTATGAAAAAGTCATTATATTCAATTTTTGCGCTGATTGCAATGCTCGTGGCATTCACATCATGCGAGAAAGACGAAGTTGAGAACACCGCAACAGTTGACATGGCTGGCGAGTGGCATGTGCACGTGACAGCCCTTGCAGGCGATGAAGTGGCCGATGAGGACTGGTTTGGTGATGGTGATTATAACATCACCACCAGCAACACTGCCGCCAATGTAGCCAACGAAATGTGGCTCGTTGACGCCAATGCCACCTTCTTCCCTTATCAGGTGAGAATCGATGTAAACCCAAGTAACATGACGTTCAACAGCTCTACCGACGCTGATAACCTTTTTGGTGCTAGCGATTATCTGGCTCAGAATTTCGGAATTGAAGGTGCTGGTGAGACCGTCACCATTACCAATGGTAAAATCGTCAAGAACGGCACTAAGACTCCTAGCGGTCAGCCCGCCGATTACATCGAATTCTATGTTAGCTTCGGTGGCGATCCATTCCCTGGAGCCTATGGTGTTAATAAAGAGTACAAAGTTAGCGGCTTCCGCTACACTGGCTTCGTAGAGGATGAATAATCATTGAACTTAAAAGGTTGTAAAACCTTTTCCCAATAACCATCAAGGGCCGCACAACAACCGTGCGACCCTTGATTTTTGTATCATCCCAAATCGGTCATTAGGATTTATGTCAGAACAAATTTTTTTTGAGCAGATTGTGACAGTGTCGTCTATTGTTTCTTGCACCAAGTGTTTCCTAAAATTACGCCAACAATCACAATGATAAAAAAAACAATCGTTGTTAGGATGTGAGCTATTGAGCTATCTTCCTTTCCAAGAAATAAAGGTATAGAAATCACTACTGGCACAATAAAGAGAATTAACGCAACTACAAGACGCAGACGTTTGATGTTGTATTTTTGCTGTTCTTCCTTACTTGCAGTGTTGTAGCCAGCAATTAAAGAGTCACCCCATCCACTTAAAATGAAAATGCCCAATCCTATTAAAATTATACTTACTATGCCAATGATAACAATACTTAAAACATCCATATCTCTCAGATTTTAGACTGCAAAAATAAAGAAATTTACCCATAATACCAGTGTTTTGTAATAACAAATCGCAAAAAATGATTTTACAACCCACTTTTACATTTTTAATAAGGAGTGAAAGGAATTAAATAATACTTTTGCCCAAAATCTTTGTTTTTTCTATTTTTTTCTTTACATTTGCAACATGGAAACAACCATGCTTTAATACACCTGAAAAACACATATTTACTCACACAAATATAACGTAATATGCTCAAGTTAATAAGAAGAATCCTTGCCGTGCTCTGCTTTGTGGCAGTGACACTGCTTTTCCTTGACTTCACTGGTACTCTGCATCACTGGCTGGGGTGGACAGCCAAGGTTCAGTTCTTCCCCGCTGTGCTTGCGGCAAACTTTATAGTGATAGCTGTGCTCGTGCTACTAACGCTAGTGTTCGGGCGCATCTACTGCTCGGTTATATGTCCGCTTGGCGTGATGCAGGACCTTATTTCATGGCTACACGGCAAGTTCAAGAAAAACCGATTCACATATTCTAAAGAGGTGAAATGGCTGCGCTACCCGGTGCTGGTAGTATTCATCGCGTTGCTCGTGGCTGGAGTTGGGTCAATACTCACTCTGCTTGAGCCTTACGGAACCTACGGCATGATAGCAACCAACCTGTTCCAGCCAATCTACCAATGGTGTAACAATGGTCTGGCAGCCATCGCCGAGCACTACGAGAGCTATGCGTTCTACAGCACTGATGTGTGGATAAAAAGTGGAATTGCCTTAGCATTATCGGCAGGCATGTTTATCATCATCGGCTTCTTGGCATGGCGCGGCGGACGAACCTATTGCAACACCATCTGCCCCGTGGGCACACTGCTGAGCTTTGTTTCACGGTTCTCGTTGCTGAAAGTGCGCATCGATAAGGACAAATGTATCAAATGCGGACTTTGCACCCGCAACTGCAAGGCATCGTGCATCAACCATGAGGACGGCACCGTTGACCACAGCCGCTGTGTAACCTGCGGCAACTGCCTCACCAAGTGCAAGAAAGACGCCATATACTACGGCCGCCCGCGCAAAACAAGCGTGAACGCAGCGACCAGCTCCCCCTCTAAGATAGAGGGGGTCGGGGGGAGTATGACCCCAAAAATAAGCAAGGAAACCAACACCCCCTCTAAGATAGAGGGGGCAGGGGGGAGTATGAACACCAACGAAAATCCCCGAGAATCCGTTGACAAGAGCAAGCGCGCTTTCCTTATCGGCGCTGGCACGGCTGTAGCCGCTGCTGCCCTCGCACAAACCAAGAAGAAGGTGGACGGCGGACTTGCCGCCATCAAAGAGAAAGAGGTCCCCAAGCGTAAGAACCCCATCACACCACCAGGGTCGTGGAATGCCCGTCACATGCAGCAACACTGCACAGCATGCCAACTGTGCGTAGCTGAGTGCCCCAATCAGGTGCTGGTACCGTCGGGCGACCTCCTCACCCTTATGCAACCCACAATGACCTACGAGCGTGGCTACTGTCGCCCCGAGTGCATCCGCTGCTCGCAGGTGTGCCCCACTGGCGCCATCAAGCCCATCACTTTCGAAGAGAAGTCTTCGATTAAGATTGGCACTGCTGTTTGGACCCAGTTCTTGTGCATTCCAGTTGCCAAGAAGAGAAGAGACGGTTCGCCGGCATCATGCGGCAACTGCGCCAACCATTGCCCTACCCAAGCCATCACTATGATACAACTTGACGAGAGCGACGAAATATCGCCCATGGTGCCAAGCATAAACACCGCTAAGTGCATAGGCTGCGGCAACTGCGAATATGTGTGTCCCGCACGCCCCGACTCGGCAATCCACGTCGAGGGCTTAGAAGACCACAGAACAATATAAGTGTTAAGTGTTAAGTGATAAATGTTAAGTTTTAAGTGTCTCAACTATAAACTGTGAACTATAGACTATGAACTCTAATAATATAAGCCGGCGCCGCTTTTTTAAGGTGGCAGGTGGAGCGGCTGTCGCTTCGAGCGTAGTGCTGGCAGCTTGTGACAACAACAAAGACAACGCCAACACCGCAGGCGCCATCTCTGAGGCCGACGTGCCTAAAGACAAAATGACTTACCGCACCAACCCCAACACTGGCGACCGCGTGTCGCTGTTGGGCTACGGCATGATGCGACTGCCGGTAGAGGGCGGAGCGTCAGGACGCGAAAACCCCGACGCAGCCATTGACCAAGAGTTGGTGAACAAGGAAATCGACTTCGCTTTGGCGCATGGTGTGAACTATATAGACACGTCGCCTGCCTACTGCCAGGGCCGCAGCGAGAAGGCTACGGGAATTGCCCTCAGCCGTCATCCTCGCGACAAATATTTCATCGCCACCAAGCTCTCAAACTTCGCCCCCGAGACATGGCCGCTTGAGGAGGGACAGAAGATGTTCCTTAACTCGCTCAAGGAGTTGCAGGTCGATTATGTCGATTACTTGCTATTGCATGGCGTGGGGATGGGTGAAAACGGTCCTGAAGAATTTGACCACCGCTATGCCGAGAACGGACTGCTCGACTGGCTTGTGGAACAGAAAGAGGCTGGCAAAATCCGCAACTTGGGCTTCAGCTACCACGGCGACGTCAGCGTGTTTGACACACTGCTGCAATGGCACGACGAGGGCGACTACCACTGGGACTTCGTGCAGATAGAGCTCAACTACCTCGATTGGAAACACGCCAAGGAGATCAACGAGCGCAACACCAATGCCGAATACCTCTATAACGAGCTGAAGAAGCGCGACATACCAGCTGTCATAATGGAGCCTCTGCTGGGAGGACGTCTTGCCAAAGTGCCCGACAGCATAGTCGCCGAAATGAAGCAACGCGACCCCAACAGCAGTGTGGCGACATGGGCGTTCCGCTACGCCGGCACCCCCGACGGCGTGCTTACCGTGCTCAGCGGAATGACCTATATGGACCACCTCATGGAGAACATCATCACCTACTCGCCTCTCAAGCCCATCAGCAAGGAGGAGGACGAGTTCCTGATGCGCATCGCCGACAAGATGGTGGCAATGAACACCATTCCCTGCAACGACTGCAAGTACTGCATGCCATGCCCCTACGGCATCGACATACCAGCAATCTTCGTGCATTACAACAAATGCATCAACGATGGCAACCTCATCAAGGAAGAAAGCAACAGCGACTACAAACGCGCACGCAAGGCGTTCCTTGTGGGATATGACCGCAGTGTGCCTAAGCTGCGACAAGCCAACCACTGCATTGCATGCGGACAATGCTCAAGCCACTGCCCACAACGCATCGACATTCCTAAAGAACTAAAACGCATCGACGACTTCGCCGAACAACTAAAACTAAGCGACAAGAAAGACTGAGCAAGTGTTAAGTGATAGGTTTTAAGTGTTAAGTAACTAGCGTAGCGGCCAGCTAGCAAGCATCGCGAGCGGCCAACTAGCGAGCACCGCGAGCGGAAAACTAGCGAAGCGGCAAGCCCCTCTCAGAACCTTACTCCTGCGGTGATAGTGATGTCTTCTTGTGAGTTGATGAAATTGTGGTATTTGCTGTGGTAGAAGTGCGCGTCGAATAATAACTGCAAACTCCAGAAGAAGTATCTGCCGGCATTATGCACGAGGCTCATTCTTCCCCTGAGATCAACAGCGGGAAAATTGCGCTTGCCATCAACGGAGTCTTCAAACGAGTGATTCCACCCTATAGAAGGTGCTATAGTAATGTTGTAGAGCCAGTTGCGATGGAATACCCAGTTATAGGCATATCCTATCAAAAAGCTGTAAGAGCGATGATGGTACTTGTACTGCAACTTCTCTCCACCATCAGGCAGGAAACTAATCATATCTTGCGGCAGTTCTGAGAAGTCGATGTCAATATTCTGCGTGGAGATGAGAAATCCAGCTATCATGGTGCCCGCACTGCGCTTCTGTATTTTAGAGAAGCTGTAGGCTGCGGCTTGCGAATACTTGCGGTGGTTGAAGAAATAATACATGTCAATCCCCCAAGTCTTTTGGCTAAGTCCGCTGAACTTCTTATTTGTCAAGCGCTTGTTATTGTAATCTCCAAATCGGCTGATAGTAACAGTTCCTGAATTGCGGGACTTGTAGGCCTCAAACGAGAATCGTGAAGTGGCAAACGACAAATCCCACTTAGAGTGCCTCGTGGGATCTCCGCCAAACACATTGTCAAGGTCGAATGTATAGGTATATCCAATTCCTAAATACGACAGATGCACACCCACGCTGGAATTGATATCAGAGTTCATGAAAACCTTCATGTTGTTGTTGGCAATCATGCCTCCATAGCTGTCAAACCAGTTTTCATTGATAATCATAGCTTTCCAGTTCTGGGGAATTCCCACCACATAGGTGGTGTCGTAATTGTTGAAAGCCTTGGCATAGAAGTTATAGGCTTTCGACACCAAATCAAGGAAGAAGGGTTTATCAATAGTAGGGTCAATAAAATAGTTCCATTTGCGTTTGGCGATGGCGGTCTTCCAGGTGAGCTTTTCGGGAATAGTGTCGGAGGGAATGGGGGCCATGCTGCTGTCGATGACAGCGATAGAAGAAGTATCTTGCGGGTGGCAGGTGTCAAGAGTGTCAGAACGGGTTTCGCCACTATGATCACCAATTACCGCCCACATTGAGAAAGCAGTCAATGCCAATACTATTGTCACCAGATGTCTCATCTCACAGCAGATTGATCTTCGTTTTCCTCGGGCTTGCGAGGGGTAATTATCAGCAGGTTGTCGTCGGGGACAATAACCGTTTTAGGTGCCACAGTGTCGGCAGGCGCCAACTGGGGTGTCTGCTTCTTTCCAAAGAGTCGGTCGAAGTCATGCTTAAACACCACTCCCACGCCTTGAGTGGTCATTGCATCGCGCACATAGTAGTTCTGGTCGTTGAAGTGGTTGTAGGCCTTGAGGCGAATGGTGCCCTTGCGGTTAAGCAGATATTCAAGGTCGAAGTCACCAATGAAATTGGAGTTACGCGTGTTGTAGGTGTTGTCGCGGTAACCAAAGTTGCCATTGAAAATCAGGCGATTGTTGAGTAACTGGCTCGAAAGGGCGAGATTGACCTCCACATCGCTGAAGTCACCCTTATCGCTGCGGAAGTTTGGCGATATTTGCCAGTTCTCGCTAATCTGCCCTAATATGCTCGACAACTGCGACGAGATGGTTGACGACGCCACCGAAGTAAACTCGTTGTTAGTCTTTTGCGACTGCATATAGTCAGGGGTATAGAAACGGTTGAGGGCGAGCAGATAGATAATCTGTCGGCTCATCATCTCGTCGGTGCTGATTATACTCTTCACCTTGCTGTAGGCATCGCTAGTGAGAGTGGGGAACTCCAGGTCAAACGCCAACTCTGGCTCGGTGATATCACCCTTCACCTTAAGCAAAGCATTTACAGGCACGTTAGTGCGGTTGATATCGCGGTCGGTAGAGAAAGAGGCGTCAAGGTCGCTCAAGTTGGCATTGAGCGAATACACGGCATTAATATCGAGATTGGCATTATAGGGGTTGCCATTAAAGCTGATTGTGCTGCCATTGCGAATAGTGAAGTCCTTGATAATAATATCCTGAAGGGTAAAATTATATGAGCCCTTCTCAAGCACATACTTGCCAAACATATCAAAGCTGTCGTCAATGCTGTTGTAGTTAAGATGCAGATTGCCCGAGCCAAACGCCTTGATGCGGTCGCCGCCCACAGGGTCCATCACAAGCACAATCTCGGCTACAGGGGTGATGTCGGTCTGCAAGTCGATTGTGAAACGGGTGGGAAGAGATTGCTGCTGTGACTTATTGGCCCTTTTGAGCGTCAGCAAACTTCTCACCTCCTCGGGTAGCTCATCAACATAACTCTTCACTGTATCAACCACCGCCACTTGCGGCTCATCTTTCTTGTCACGGTCGCGGAAGGTGATGAAATTATACTCACTAGCCTCCTCAGCATCGCTCAACACAAAAGTGAACTTGCTGTTCTCGTCGGTCTCCATATTGACGCCTATCCTAACCTCGCCCGGCTCGCCAGCAATTATCGCCGTTCCACTGCCATAGATGGTGCCATACCAGTCGGGGTTCATCGCTGGAGTAATATCATAGACCAACAGATTCTCAGCATCGTGCACAGTGAAGTTGAACACCGGGTCGTGGAACGCGTCGTGGCGCAGATACCCGCTGAGCTTTGCCGTGTGGTTGTCACGGTCGCGAATGGTGACATTGTCGAAGGCTATCAAGCCTGGCACGATGTGTACCGAGTCGTTGCAATGGTAGGTGACATTGGTGTAACCAATCTTTAGGCTGAGGTCGTCGGCATAGACATCGCCATAGAGGTCAATGGTCTTGAAGTTGCCAAAGAGCACTGCCCTACCCGACACCTCGCCATGCACCTCGTCGGTGAACGCCTCCATAAAGGGTTTCATAAACTCCACATTGGCTTTGTTGGCGATAAACTCCATATAGAGCGAGTCGTCGGCAGCGAAGATTTCGCCGTTGATATAGGTGTGCAAGCCGTTTTTCTGAGTAAGGTCGCAGTTGAGCTTCACGGCGGTGTTCTCCACGTCAAAGCTACTCTTTATGTCACCATTGCCCATGTGCGCACCGTTATAGGTCATATCCTCAACATGGAGGCACTCGGTGCTCAGTCGTGGCGACTTCGAGAACAAGTCGGCAAGCTGGAACTCGCCAGTTGCGCTTCCGCCAAAGGTGACATGGTTGATTTTCAGCGTCTCGAAGATATAGTCTAGACGTATGTCATTGAGTGCCACGGTAAGCATGTCGTTGGGGTCGTGCGACACCTTGCCGGCAATCTTAATGTACTGGTCAAATCTAGAGCCCCTTATCTCCTCCACGTCAATCACGCCATTGCGATACTCGAAGTGTCCCTCGTTCACATTCCACACACCATCGTTTATCACTACCTCGGTGGGATTGATATCCACTTTGGTCATGAACTTGCCGCTAATGTCGCGTCCGAGTTGCGCCGATAGGCTCACGTTGCCGTGATAGTCAGTGGGACGGTTGAGAACCCAGTTGAGATTAGCATCCACGCCGTCGTTGATGGCATTGGCATCGATGTTTACCGAGAGGTTTCCCTTGTCGCTCGGGAAGATTGTCTGAGCTGTCAAAGTCACATTGTCGTCATTGGAATCCTTGCCTATATGGACCTTAGTGCCTTGGATGAGGCGATTGCCCTGGATGAGGTAAGGCAAATCCACATCCACCGCCAGTTCTTTATTGGCCTCATCGAAATATCCGTCGATAGTCGATTTATAGGCAAGCTTCACAGGCAACTTTACATAAGAAGAGATATAGTTCTCAAACTCATCGTTGGGATCAACCTCAATGTTGAAGGTGAAATTGTTATTGCCAGCGCTTGGAGGCGTGTGGCCGCTCATAAACTGCGGGAAGCATTTCGATGCGATGCTCTTGATGGCAGGCACAAGAGTAGCAAAGTCGTATTGTCCCTCCAGATTTCCGTGCAGGAAGTCGGTGTCGACGGTCAGGCGCTTCACGCCGTTGCTCTCGCCGGCATCCACCATGAGGTTGCTCACATGGAAGCCCTTGCCTGTCTCGCTGTTGATGAACGACATGTTGTCAATCTTCACATTGCCTGCGATATTTGATACATTGTTGCCTGTAACCGACGCTGTCATATTCAGGTTCAATGCATTGGCAGGGTACTTATTGGTGAGGTTCAGCTTGGCGAAGTTCACATTCTTAGCTATCACGTCAAGGGCGTAGGAAGAGTTTGCGCCGTCGAGGGTGAGGTCGCCTTTCAGGTCAACCATTCCGTTGGGGTCGTTGATGGCAACCGTGCCACTGTAGTTGTTGCGGTTAACATCAACATCGGCAGTGATATTATGATAGCGGTAGCCCTTCAGGTCAATGTGGTCAACCTTGCCATCAACGTGTCCAACAATGTTCTTGTCGGCGAGCAGTGAGGCATCCACATTGACATCCATCGCTACCATGCCCAGCAGGTCTTCCTTGCTCAGAGCGCGCCCTAGGTTGAATCCGCCTGAGCTCACATGGGCATCTATATCCTTGGCGTGACCATCGTTGACGTATGAGCCTTTCACCGCCAAGTCACCCAGATCAGTATCTAGCTTTGCGTCGGCAGTGAGATTTGAAGGATTGCCCTTAGCGTTACCAACGAGGTGCACCGAGCCACATTTATCAACAATCTCCTGCGCTTGCGGCGAGAGTTTTGCAAAATTGTGAGTGATGCGGGCAATCTCGTTGCGCGACGCCTTCAGGTCGATGTGTCGCACATCGAAGTCCATTACCTTGGGGGTGCGGAAGTTGGCGAACTCTCCCGCCAAGTCAAGAGCAATGTTACCGTTCTGAGCATTCAGCTTGAGATTCTTCACGTCAACCATGTCGCGAGTCGCCACCGCATCGACAGTGAAATGCACTGGATCGACATATTGCGCCAACTTTGGAACAAAGGTCTTGAAGTCGGCTGGAGTGACGTAATTATCGGTCATGTCGAGGGTTATGGGTTGTTGCTTTATCTCGTTGACAGCATTGCCGAGTGACGAATAGTGGAAAGTGGCATCGGCAGGAGCGAGATGCGTGCCAGGTAAATCGACCACAAGGTTGCTGAATGAGGCACTCGTGTCGGTAATCTTGAACAAGCCGCTCAAGTTCTTCACTTCCAGACCGTTTTTCTCGTTCACCGCCAAGTGCTTGACATCAATCTCAAAATCGTTGTTCTTGATGCGCGGCAACGACAAATCAACGGTCAAATCGGTGGCGTGAAGATGGTTGGGGTCGAAAACACCCGGAGCCTTGTGAGGCTCATTGAGCACATCGTAGCTGATGTCGCTGTTACGCACTATGGCGTTTTGGATTTTGATGTCGTAGGGTTTCGGCGGCTTGCCAGGCTTGGACTTGAGTTTGTCAATTATGAACTGCAAGTTGGTAGGACTATCCTTGTCGGGGCGCGTCACATGCCCATGCAGACCATTAATCTCGGCAAAGGTGAATACCAGTTTGCGGTTTATTGCCAGGTCATAAAGACTAATGCCCGCACCCAGCTTATCCACGTTGATTAGGTCGCCGTTATTCTGGTCAGGAATATTGACCCCTGTCAGCACCATCTGGTTGAAAGGTGAGATGCTGATGCCGTCGATAGTCACATTGGTGCCGAGGAACTCGCTCAGTTCGCGCTCTCCCACGGCTTTTATCTTATTCTGGAAATAAGGCATGCTCACCGCTAGATAGAGGAGACCATACCCTACAACGAGCAACACGACAACCGTCATGAATATCGCCCGTAGGGTCTTATAGCTCCAACTAAAAAATTTCTTCATGCCTCAAATATGTTTCGTTTTACTAGAGGTGGGACAACGCAATCGTAATCCGCCAAAGTTCAGCTGCCAAGTTCTCTCTATGACTAGGCAGGTAAAAATTAGTTTAACCTACAAAGTTAGATAGAATTTTCCAAAATATCGCCATCACGGCGATAAATTAGCAAAGTTTTTTACAGGCAAAAACAATAAAAAAATCGCTAAACACTCATTATTAAGCGATTAGCGATTTGGAAGCGTGGTCCCACTTGGGCTTGAACCAAGGACTCCCTGATTATGAGTCAGGTGCTCTAACCAACTGAGCTATGGGACCGCTCGCGGCCCTTGAGCCGAAAAGCGACTGCAAAGTTACGTCAAAATCTTGAAACCACCAAGACGTTTGGCGTTTTTTTGCGTTTTTATAGTTTTTGAAGACGTTTAGCGACGTCTAGTGACGTTTTTTAGAACAAAAGCCATTAACCAACGATGCGGCATTCACATAAGAGCACAAAAAAAATTGATTGTCTCACGACAACCAATCTTAATTAACCTTAAATCTAATACCATGAAAAACACGATGCAAAGATAATCATTTTGAGTAATATAGCAATTATTCTGCGATAAAGAATGCCTCTGTTTAACGTTTTTTAGCAGTTAAGCGATTCTTTAGCCATTTTTAGTAGGGTAAATATTCCTTCTCGCCCTTCGTTCATGAGCAAATCAAGGACGCTTAGCCGTGGCTGGAAGGTGCCGTCGCGGTTGCTCCACATCTGGTAATATGGCACGTCGGCGATGGGTAGTTTGTCTCCGCGTTTGCCGCCGATTTTGCCTCGCAGGTCAAGGGCGCCACCGGCTATCAGTGCAGCGATTTCGTCCTCGTCACTTACCACTCGTGTTGTGATGGAAAGATCCATAAAATCTACGATAAGCCTATGCAACTCCATATTGAGGTCGAGGAGACGCTGTTGAGCGCCTTCTACAATAATGCGGTGCAGGTCATCGGCAATGAAGTCGAAGAATGGGCTTTTGCCGTAGGACGAGAACAATGCTCCCCAGTGCAGATGACGCCAGTTGCCGTGTTCGCTCACCAGCACATCGCGCATCATCACCGGCATAGCATTAGTTGAGCCAACCAGTGGCACAGTAAGCTTGACAGGACCGTTCGGGGCATCGATGACGTAGCGATGATGGCTATGGCGCAGTGGCAGGTGGCGCTCGGTGGCATCAATCACCACCTCGCCCGCCTTGACCATGGCGGCATAGCACCGCACATCGCCCGCACACATGCTTCCAATTAGCAGCATCTTCGTTTATCGTTTATGGTTTATCGTTTATCGAAGACTGTGGTGAGACAAATGGCACTTCATTCTCTAATCGTTTGAAGCACAATTAATCTCTAATCAGCGCGAAGCGTCTATTTATCAGGATTTGCGTCGCGGAAGATGCGGTTCCAGCGGATTTTGCCGTCAAACCAGCCATTATCCTTGTCAAACGAGACGATGACAAACATTGGCGTGCCCACGATGTGGTCCTCGGGCACAAAGCCCCAAAATCGCGAGTCAAGGCTGTTGTCGCGGTTGTCGCCCATCATCCAATAGTAGTCCATCTTGAAGGTATATTTCGTGGCTGGCTTGCCGTCGATGTAGGCCTTTCCATCCTTGATGGTTAGGTCAACCTTCTCATAGTCGCGGATGCAACGCTCATAGATTTCCTGATTTTTCTTCTTAGTAAGGTCGATAGAGACGCCCTTCTTAGGAATCCACAGTCCTCCTATGTCGTTTGCGTAATTGCTGTGAGTCCAGCCATAATTCCTGCCCACGGGATAGGTATAGATACCTTCCTCTTCGCTATATTCAGTTCGAGTTATGGGCCCTTTCACCCAAGAGCACCCTTCGAGTTTCGATTTCATCTCGTAGGTCAGTGGCACGCTGTGCAGCACACCATTGGCCATATCCACATGAGTTCTACCCTCAGAATCACCCTCAAAATCTTCATAGGCCATTCCTAACTCATCCTTCATATATTCCCTATCGTAATATTTGTCTTTCAAGAAGATTTCATAGTTATATTGCACATTTTCAGGTTCTTCAATAGCTTTGCCGTTGATGTGCACCACACCGTTTATTACCGAGATTCTCTCTCCTGGCAGACCCACACAACGCTTCACATAGTTGTCGCGACGGTCAACGGGACGATAGATTATCTCACAATTCTCTTGTATATAATCACGACCAGCTTGCATCACCTTGCCATACATGCTTGGGTCGTTATTAAAATCACTAACCGAAGGATGCAATATTCCAGCACCACACTCAAACAGTTGCGTGTAGTAATCGGGGTTAACCCTTCCCACCACCACGGTGTCGCCAGCGGGGAAGTTGAAGACCACAATGTCGCCACGCTCCACGTTTCGCAAGCCTTTGAGGCGATGATATTCAAGTTGTGGCTTCTCGATATAGCTCTTGCAGCCAAACAGCTCGTTCTGCGCCAACGGGAAATGGAGAGGAGTCTGTGGCACGCGGGGACCATACACCATCTTGTTCACCCAAAGGAAGTCGCCGGTGAGCAACGTCTTCTCAAGCGATGATGACGGAATCTGATAGTTCTGCCCTACAAAGGCAAAGAGGAAATACACCAAGATGAGTGCATAGACGATAGCATCGACCCAGCTCATCACGGTGCGCACCATCTTGCTCTTGCTATATTTCCACCAGTTCCAGGGAATGAACTGTGTGAGGTAGATGTCGGCGAGCAAGAACCAGAACAGTGCCACCCACCAGTTTCCGAGCCACGCCACCCATGCAAAGAAGATGACGCTTACTATGCCAAAACGTATCCAGCGGGTCTTTTTCACGCGTCCCAAACGTTCTAGCAATGAGCCTGTTTGGCGAACATTTTCCTCGGTTTTATTCTCTTTATTATTCTCTGTGCCCTGTTTAGAGGCATCTTTCTTTTTAAAAATACTCATAACGTGTCTTGTCAAAATAGTGTGCAAACTTAGTGAAAAAAGTTGAGACAACAGCTAAAATACATATTTTTTCACATAAATACCACTTGTTGGTAACCACCAACATCCTGTAAATTCCTAACTTGCAATTATTTTGTTTTGGTCACATTATTTTTCCACTTAATACTTGTATAGGTCAAGATTTCTTGCGATATTTGCATCTTAAATCAACGATAATATGGACTACTCACTACTTGACTTTTTTGCACTGCTAGGCTCAGTGTGCTTGTTCCTTTATGGAATGAAGGTGATGAGTGAGGGATTACAGAAGGCCGCCGGCGACCGTCTGCGCTCTATCCTCAACGCCATGACCCGAAACCGCTTCATGGGCGTTGCCACAGGCATTCTGATCACGGCTCTTATTCAAAGCTCTTCGGCATCGACGGTATTTGTCGTCTCGTTTGTCAACGCCGGCCTGATGAGCCTCGAGCAGTCGATGGCGGTGATTTTTGGCGCCAATCTGGGCTCCACGTTCACGTCGTGGATTGTGGCGATACTCGGCTTCAAGGTCAATATAAACGTCATCCTGTTGCCTTTGCTGGCGCTCGCCGTCCCCATGCTGTTCTTCAAGAAGAGTCAAGTGAAGTCTATAGGTGAGACCCTTATTGGCTTTGTGTTCCTGTTTATGGGTCTTGCCGCCATCAGCGCAAACGTCCCCGACCTGAGCAAGAGTCCTGAACTATTCGCGGCATTGCAGAACTACACCACCATGGGCTACGGCTCGATACTCCTGTTCATGCTGGTGGGTATTGTAGTCACCATGATTATCCAGTCGAGTGCCGCCACTTTTGCCATAGTGCTGATTTTGGGCATAAAGGGGTGGATTCCCTTCGACATGGCTTGCGCCATGATGCTCGGTGGCAACGTGGGAACCACCATCACACCGCTGCTGGCATCGCTCGGTGGAAACACGGCTGCCAAGAAGGCGGCGATGGGGCACTTGATGTATAACATCTTTACTGCCGTGCTAATGCTGATATTCTTCATTCCTTTCACCAACAGCCTCATCGTGTGGCTCACTCGCGACGTGGTGCATGCTGGCGACCCTACCGCGCTATACGACGCAGTGCAGAAGGGCATGAGCGGCGAGGCGCTGAAGCCATTTATTGGCAGCATGTCTATCGGCTTGGCGCTGTGGCACACCGTTTATAACATCTTCAGCCTGCTCGCCATGATTTGGTTCACTAAGCAGTATGTGAAACTGGTGAACTGGCTCATCAGGTCACCCAAGAAAGAGGAAGAAGGCTTCCAGCTCAAATACATTCAGGGCGGTCTGTTAAACGCCAGCGAGCTTAACATCATGCAGGCGCAAAAGGAGATTCTGGTCTTCGCCGAGCGTGTGGACCGCATGCTGGGCTTGGTGAAGAAACTCATACACACCAATGCCGATACTGATGAATTCAACGCTATTTATGAACGCATTCGCAAGTATGAAGATATAAGCGACCACATGGAGTTGGAGATTGCCAACTACCTCAACAAGGTAGTGGAGGGCCGACTGAGTGTAGATGCCAAGATACAGGTGGCTACCATGCTGCGCTGCGTGAGCGAGATAGAAAGCATTGCCGACAGCTGCAACAACATAGGGCGGTCACAACTGAGGAAAATACAGAATGGCGCACACTTTGGCGACGAGAACTACAAAAACATCAACAACATGCTCAAGCTGGTGAGTGAGGCGATGAGCAACATGATTGTGATGCTCAGCGACATCGATAATGTGAACAACGACGACATGATGCGCAGCTACGATAAAGAGCGTGAAATCAACAAATACCGCAACCAGCTGCGCACCGAGAACATCGAGAATATCAACCAATTGAAATATCCCTACCAGGCTGGAATATTCTACATGGACATCGTGTGCGAATGCGAGAAGATTGGCGACTACATCATCAACGTTGTCGATGGCGTGAATGAGCTGCGCCGCCGCAAACTCGCCGACCAAAGCGAAGCCGAGGAAAGCATCAAGATGGAGGAAGCCGCCAAGCACGATGATTAATGCATAAAATGCATATCTAAGCAGGAAGAAATTCCTTTTATTTATTTCCTTTGATTCAATTAATTCACTTATATTATTCACTTTAAAATTTTAGAACAAGATGAAAGATTTGAAAGGCACTAAGACCGAGAAAAACCTGCTTGAAGCATTTGCTGGAGAGTCGATGGCTCGCAACAAGTATGACTACTTTGCCAGCAAGGCCAAGAAAGACGGCTATGTGCAGATTGCAGCAATCTTTGAGGAGACTGCAAAGAACGAGAAAGAGCACGCCAAATTGTGGTTCAAGTATCTCGAGGGCGGAGCAATCAAGGCTACTACCGACAACCTCGCTGCAGCTGCTGCCGGCGAGAACTTTGAATGGACCGACATGTATGACCGCATGGCACGCGAGGCCAACGAGGAAGGCTTTACCGAGATTGCCGAGCGCATGCGTGGCGTGGCAGCCATTGAGAAAGAGCACGAGGAGCGCTACCGCAAACTCTTGAAGAACATCGAGGACGAAGTGGTGTTCTCACGCGATGGCGACGTGATTTGGCACTGCCTCAACTGCGGCCACATTGTGGTTGGCAAGAAGGCTCCCGAGATGTGCCCCGTGTGCAACCACCCACAGGCATTCTTCCAAATCAAAGCCGAGAACTATTGATTCTCACACCTTTGCTAAAAATTCAACAACAGCCTCAGCACAACCTCGAGGTTGTTGTTTTTTTGTTGCGCGCGCCTGTTATAATATTATAATGTGCAAAAAAAAGGCTATAATACCTCATTCTTTAAAAATTTTGTCTATCTTTGCGGTCAGTAATAACTCTAAAAATTATAAATCATGAAAAGAATAACATTATTTATTATGCTTGTCGCTGTGCTCGCTATGGTAGCCGGCGCCGAGACTAAGAAGAAAACCATCAAGTCGATGGCCAAGCAGCAGCAAGAGCAACAACAGCAGCAAGCTGATAGTGGTCCGATGACCGATTATGACTGGGCTGTAGAAGCTTGCTACCACGAAAGATTTGATGAGGCCTTGACCTACATCAACAAGTATCTCAAACAGAATCCCAATGACCCCTTTGGCTTGACCTGCTTAGCGGCAATACAGTGCCAGACCAACCGTAATGCCGAGGCCGAGAAGACTATTGCCAAAGCCCGCAAATGCGCTGTAAACGAGAGCGACCCCGATTTGCTCAACTGGCTCTACTACACACAATCGACGATAGCTCTACACCAGCAAGACACGGTGCGCTGCATCGAAGCCCTCAACAAAGCCGTAGAGGCTATGCCTGGTGACGTGGACTGCTATATGCGCCTGGGCAACATCTACAAGAAACAGAAAGAATATGACTTGGCAATGGTGAACTATGGCTTGGCAGTGCAATACGACCGCAAGAATGTGGAAGGCTATCTGGGTCTTGGCACCGTAGCTGGCTCGTTAGCTAACCTGGGCGATCACGATAAGCGTGCCGACGCCATCAAGGCTTTCACGATGGCCATCAAGTTCGACCCAGAATTGGCCGAGTGCTATGCCCTGCGCGCTGTGGAGTACTACAACGACGAAGAGTATGACAAGGCGATGGACGACATCATCACAGCTCTCGAACTTGAGCGCGATAACGCCCGCGCTTTGTGGGTGCTGGAATACATTAAATATTACTCTTTCAAAAATGCCGAGAAAGCTCTTAAAGCTAAAGCCAAGAAGAGCAATGACAACTGGTGGCTCGACTTGCTGAAAGTGGAAGACGAATAATTCCCACATACACAGAAGTGTTATATTTAATGTAAAATAGCTCTCCCTTATATTGCTATAGGGGGGAGCTTGTCTGCTAAAATTGATAATATTCTTCACTTAACACTTGACACTTATCTCTTAACACTTATAATGGTGCGTCCTGATAACAAACTCCATGAACTTGACAAGGCCCCCGTAGGCAAGCTGTTGTTGAAATACAGTTTGCCGTCGGTTGTTGGCATGGTGGTGATGTCGCTCTACAACATCATCGACCGCATGTTCATTGGACAGGGCGTGGGTCCCGACGCCATAGCAGGCCTTGCCATCACCTTCCCGGTGATGAACATCTCGGCGGCGTTTGGCGTGTTGATTGGCGGCGGTGCCGGCGCACGCACCTCGATAGTGCTGGGTCAAGGCAAAAAGCGCACCGCCGAGCTAATATTGGGAAACAGTCTGGTCATGACCCTGGCTTTGGGCACCTTCTACCTGCTGGTGCTCGCCATCTTCATCGACGACGTGCTCATTGCCTTTGGCGCCAGCGAGAAATCGCTGCCCTACGCCCGCGACTTCATGATGTATATGCTCCCGGGGCTGCTCATCAACAACCTCACCTTTTCGTTCAGCAACATCATGCGCGCCACAGGCTATCCCAAGAAGGCGATGCTCGCCAACTTCATAGGCGCCGGTATGAATGTGATACTTGCACCCATCTTCATTTTCGGCCTGAAATGGGGCATCAAGGGCGCCGCCATAGCCACCGACATCTCGATGTTCATCTCTATGCTTTATGTGCAGAAGCACTTCACCAGCCCCCAAAGCACGATACACTACTGCCGAGGCATTTATCGCCTCGACTCCAAGATACTCTTACCCATCATTGCTGTGGGAGCCGCGCCATGCATAGTAAACACGGCAGGATGCCTTATCAACGCGTTGCTCAACAACATCGTGTATGAGCACGGCGGCGACGCCAGCGTGGCGGCGATGGGTGTGCTAATGACCTTCTCGCAGCTCGCCATCATGTTTGTGCTCGGAGTGTGCATGGGAATGCAGCCCATTGTGGGATTCAACTATGGCGCCAAGCGCTATGACCGCCTCAAGCGCGCCTACTGGCTCACCCTTGCCGTGGGCACTGCGGCGTGTCTGCTGGGAACAATCGCCAGCGTCTTCTTCCCGAAATATGTGGCTATGATTTTCACCACCGACAGCGAGCTAA
Organism: Muribaculaceae bacterium; assembly: GCA_017618355.1. Taxonomy (GTDB): domain Bacteria; phylum Bacteroidota; class Bacteroidia; order Bacteroidales; family Muribaculaceae; genus Sodaliphilus. The sequence continues at coordinate 10,669 of JAFZUL010000073.1, read as the reverse complement.
TCGCCGCATGCAAGCACTGCATGCCAATCGCCAACTGCGTGTTCTGGATTGCAGCCTTCCAGATTGTGACCACCAACTTCTTCCAGTCATTAGGAAGGGCAAAGAAGTCGATTTTCATGAGTCTGTCGCGACAGGTAATCTGTCTGTTGCCGCTGCTGCTTTTCTTGCCACGCCTCTACAAGCTTGACGGCGTGTGGATCTCTTTCCCCATCAGCGACACGATAGCAGCGCTCATTGGCCTGTGCCTACTCATCCCCGAATTCCGCCTCATCAACCGCCTCGCAGCCGACATGCCGCCACATGAGGACGCGGCTTAAAAGACAATTAACGGCGGTTTTATCCCTGTCATCACAGATTCCTGAAGCAATTGTCAGTAATATATCGACATCATTGCAAACATCTCTTGTCCTTAATAGTCTTAAACCCAACTTAAAATTTGCCTGAAAAGCCCTTTTTTGCCAAAAAAATCAAAAAATCGGTCAAAAACGTTGATTATTAGCGATAATGTTCTTATCTTTGCGCCGATTTTAACGAGAAAGGGTTGAGAAAATTGACTGAAATGAAGTTGACATTCTCTAGCTTACCGATTGGTAAACAGAATTTTAACTACCACGTTGATGGCAAGTTTTTCAACGAAATCGAGGCCTCCGAAGTTCGCTCCGGAAGTGTTGATGTCGCCTTAAATGTGACTCATCGCCAGGAGGGAATTTATGAGCTCGACTTCGTGTGCAACGGTATTATTATCATTCCATGCGACCGTTGCCTCGATGATATGGAGCATCAGGTTGAGACCTCCTACCACTTGACCGTTAAACTTGGCGACGAGTATGACGAGAGCGTCGATAACGTGCTGGTAATACCGTCGTCGTGGCGCACACTTGACTTGTCGCCTATCGTAAGAGACACCGTGCTGCTCACAATACCCATGATGCATGCTCACTCCCCAGGTGACTGCAATCAGGAAATGCTTGGCCGGCTAAGTGAGCACACCACACAGTCCTTCGAAAGCGACGAAGATTTCATGCGTGAGCCACAAAGCGAGCAGAGTGCTGCCGCCGAGGGCGATATCGACCCACGCTGGGAGGCTCTGAAAAAATTAATTGACAACAAAGAACAATAAAAAAATAAATTAAAAATGGCACATCCTAAACGTAGACAATCTAAGACCCGCACAGCCAAGAGAAGAACTCACGACGTGGCTGTTGCCCCAACTATCGCCCGCTGCAGCAACTGCGGCGCATGGCATGTTTATCACACCGTATGCCCCGAGTGCGGTTACTACCGTGGCAAGAAGGTGTTTGACGATGAGGCTGCCGTATAACGTTTATAACGTATTTTAGTCTCATTATCAATTAGATGACTTCTCAATCCTAAATATTCTTCTCCTGGCTGTCGCCATGCGGCACAGTCAGTAACAATAGAGGTATATTTAGGATTGATTATTCATTCTAATAAACTGAACTCAAAAATATAAGATATCACGCATTATGCTTAACGCAAAGATAACAGGTATAGCATCCTATGTCCCCGATGATGTGCTCGACAACGAGGAACTCTCACACATGGTGGATACCAGCGACGAGTGGATTACCACTCGCGTGGGCATCAAAGAGCGCCGAGTACTAAAAAACGGGAAAGGTTCGTCATTCCTCGGTATCCAGGCAGTGAAAAAACTGCTTGCCGAGACAGAAACCAACCCCGATGATGTGGACGTTCTCATCTGTGTCACCTCCAATCCCGACTACCGTTTTCCATCAACCGCATCGGTTATCATGCACAACTGCGGTATGGAGAAGAAGTGCTACGGATTTGACATTCAGGCTGCCTGTGCAGGATTTATCGTAGGAACCTACATTGCCAACGCCTACATTAAATCAGGACTTTATAAGAAGGTGATTGTAGTGTGCGCCGAGAAGATGACAAGTATGACCGACTATCAGGACCGCGCCACTTGCCCGCTCTTTGGCGATGCTGGAGGTGCTGTGCTCATTGAGCCCACCGAAAACACCGATGAAGGCATCATCGATGGCATCTACCACGTGGACGGCAGCGGCCTAGAGCACCTGGTTTACAAGGCTGGTGGCTCGGCAAAGCCCGCTTCGGTCGAGACAGTGAAGGCCCGCGAGCACTTTGTTTATCAAGAAGGCCGTGCAGTGTATCGCCACGCAGTGGTTGATATGCTCACCTCTACCCGCGACGTGATGAAGCGCAACAACCTCACCAACGAGAACATCGACTGGTTTGTGCCACATCAGGCCAACCTGCGCATCATCGAGGCTGTGGGCGACCGCCTGGGCATCGACGAGGAGAAAATCCTGGTCAACATCCAGAACCGTGGCAACACAAGTGCCGCCTCTATCCCCTTGTGCCTCGACGAGAACAAGCACCGCTTCAAAAAAGGCGACAAGATTATCCTTACCGCCTTTGGTGCTGGTTTCACTTGGGGAGCAGAGTACATCATCTGGTCTATCTAAAACTTTGTAAAGTCATAAATGCGTCTTATCGCTAATGGCACATCAGTGTCAAGCGATGGCGCATTTTTGTATCGAGAACTGAAGTTCACCATGCTGCGACTGTCGCAGCCCACTTAAAACTTAACACTTACTACTTAACACTTAATGAACGTGCATCGAGCTGGATTTGTAAATATAGTAGGAAACCCCAATGTGGGTAAATCAACGCTTAGCAACCTGCTGGTGGGGGAGAAACTCTCCATCATCACCAGCAAGTCGCAGACTACGCGCCACCGCATTATGGGCATCGTCAACGGCGAAGATTACCAGATTGTGTTCAGCGATACGCCAGGCGTGCTCAAGCCCAAGTTCAAGTTGCAGGAGTCGATGCTCGACTTCTCGAAGGGAGCACTCATCGACGCCGACGTGCTGCTCTATGTCACCGACGTGGTGGAGACGCCCACCAAGAATCAGGACTTTCTCGACAAGGTGGCTAAGGAAAAGATTCCTGTGCTGCTGGTAATCAACAAGATTGACCTGCTCACAGGAGGTCAGCAGGAACTTGAGGCACTTGTAGCGCAGTGGAAAGAATTGCTGCCGCAAGCCGAGATTTACCCCACCAGCGCATTGCACAATTTCAACGTTGACAACATCATGAAGCGCATCGTGGAACTGCTGCCCGAGAGTCCGCCCTACTTTGGCAAGGATGCTCTCACCGACCGCAACTCGCGTTTCTTCGTCACCGAGATAGTGCGTGAGAAGATTCTGCTTACCTACGACAAAGAGGTGCCCTACGCCACTCAGGTCATCGTGGAGAAGTTCACCGAGGACGACAACTCCATCCATATCATGGCGGTGATCTACGTGGAGCGCGACAGCCAGAAGGGCATCATCATTGGCCATCAAGGCAAGAAACTCAAGCACGTGGGCATCGAGGCTCGCAAAGACATCGAGATATTCTTCGAGAAACGCGTCTTCCTCGAACTCTATGTGAAAGTAGAAAAAGACTGGCGCAACCAAGAGAACAAACTGCGCCAATTTGGATACATTGAATGATAAGTGTTAAGTTTCTAGACTATCTAGACAATCTAGATCTTCTAGAAAATCTAGAAAAAGAATAAAAACTCACAACTGATAACTGATATGGGACGATTAGTAGCAATAGTGGGACGCCCTAATGTGGGCAAGTCCACACTTTTTAACCGTTTGACAAAGACTCGCGCGGCTATCGTGAACGACACCAGCGGCACCACACGCGACCGCCAGTACGGCCTCATGGAGTGGAACGGCCTGGAAATGAGCGTCGTTGACACTGGTGGCTGGGTAGAAGGCAGCGAGGACGTGTTTGAGAGCGAAATCAACAAGCAGGTGTATCTCGCCATCGAGGAAGCCGACGTGATTCTCTTTATGGTTGACATCAAGACTGGTATCACCGACCTCGACGACCATGTGGCCGAGATTCTGCGCCGTGGCAAGAAACCAGTGGTGGTAGTAGTCAATAAAGACGACAACAACCAGAGTTTTTACGGCGAGACTGAATTCTATGCCCTGGGATTAGGTCAGCCCTTTGCCATATCGGCAATCAACGGCACTGGCACCGGTGACCTCCTCGACGAGGTGTATCGCCTGATGCCCAAGAAGAGCCATGACCAACCTGAGGAGGAACTGCCACGCTTTGCCATCGTGGGACGACCCAACGCCGGCAAGTCATCGCTGGTGAACTCCCTGATGGACGAGGAGCGTAACATCGTGACCGACATCGCTGGAACAACCCGCGACAGCATCTACTCGCGCTATAACAAGTTTGGCTTCGACTTCTACCTCGTTGATACCGCTGGTATTCGCAAGAAGAACAAAGTGAACGAGGACATCGAGTACTACTCGGTGCTGCGCAGCATTCGCGCCATCGAGAACAGCGACGTGTGCATCCTCATCATTGACGCAACGCGAGGCATTGAGTCGCAAGACGTAAACATCTTCTCCATCATCGAGAAAAACCGCAAGGGACTCGTCGTGCTCGTCAACAAGTGGGACGTTGCACAGCAGAAGTCGCAGCAGGCCATCACTTATATGGAGAACACCATCCGCGAGCGTTTCGCGCCATTCACCGACTTCCCCATTATCTTTGGCTCGGCGCTCACCAAGCAGCGCATCCTCAAAGTGCTGGAGGAGGCCATTTCAGTTTACAACAAGCGCAAGACGGTGATTTCCACCTCGCAGGTCAACAACGTGCTGCAAGAGGCCATCGCCGCTGTACCACCCCCTGCCACTAAGGGCAAGTATGTGAAAATCAAATACATCACCATGCTCAAAGAGGCGAGAGTGCCATCGTTTGTGTTCTTCTGCAACCTGCCACAATGGATTAAAGATCCCTACAAACGTTATCTCGAGAACAAAATCCGCGAGAAGTGGGACTTCCGCGGCACACCTATTAATCTATATTTTAGGCAGAAATAACAATAAAACGCCATCAGCAAGTTGTGTTGATGGCGTTTTCTATTATTTGGGTATATCACTCAAAATTAAGTCCTATTGATCGAGCTATAGAGCCGTCGTCGTCGAAGTTTGACAGATAAAGGACAAAGAAGAAGATTGCTATGAGGATAAAGATGACGATGTAACACACAATTCGCATCAAGGGGCTGCCCATCACCTCGCGCTTACTCGGCAGGCGGGGAAGGGGCCTGATAAATGGCAGGTGCTCCATCATGTCGTAGGCATCGTCCTCCACCACAGTCTTGTCTTCGTTGCTCTTTAGATTGCTGTCGCCCATTGCCTGAGTGCTAGGCTGAGACTGCTGTGAGGCAGTGTCGTCGGTAGTAGCAGCGGCTGGAGCAACAAAGTTCTGCGACGCTCCGCAATAGGGGCAGAACTTAAGCCCCGCCACTGGCAGCGACTCGCCGCAGCTGTGGCAGTATAGCTGTTTCTGGGCGCTCTTGGTGGCTACGTTTGTCCTAAGCATAGACGCTGGAATATCCACATCCTGCGCGAGAAACTCGTTCAAGCATTGCGGACACACCACAACTTTCTTGCTCAAGGCCAATTCCTCAAGCGTCATGTCAATTATTTTGCTACACCGTGGACACTTAAACAACATAGCTCTTTCTCTTATTTCTATAAATGAAGCGTTTAAATAAAAACGTCTCAAATTTTCGACAAAAGTACATTCTATTCTTAAAAAATGCAATTTTTTCGTACAAAAATTCTACAAACGACCAATTAATTCAGCTATATTTGTTTTTTTGAATGAGATTTTCTACTTTTGCAGTCAAAATAAGGAACAATAAGTAAAACACTATAAGAAATGGAAATAAAAGCTAATGAGGGCAAGAACCTCAACATCGAAATTGACGGCGTGGAATATATGCGCATTCCATGCAAGACCAAGCTCGTGATGAAAGAAGACAACTTGGGCGAAGTGCTTGATGAATACACCAAAGATGTGCGTCAGCCTGGTGACCTTCTCTTCGTGAGCGAGAAAATCGTGGCTATCACACAAGGCAGAGCTTTCCCTATCTCGGAGATTAAGCCCAGCAAATTGGCGAAATTCCTCGTCAAGTTTGTATATAAATCGCCTTACGGCATCGGTCTGGGTAGCCCCTACACCATGCAGCTGGCGATTCAGGACGTGGGTGTGCCTCGACTGCTGCTCGGCTGCGCCGCTGCTGCTGTCACAAAGCCTTTCGGCGTGAGAGGTGCGTTCTACAAAGTGTGCGGTCCCCGCGCCTACGCAATCGACGGTCCCTGCGACTGCACTATCCCACCCTACAACCGCTACGCCAAGATGGCACCCAAGAACCCCGACAAGGTGGCTCGCCAGATGAAGGAGAAGCTTGGAGTGGAAGCTGTGTTTGTGCTCGATGCTAACGACCTCAACGTGGATATCCTGGGCAAGTCAAGCAAAGACTATGACATGAAATTCCTCAAAGCCCTCTTCAAAGACAACCCACTGGGTCAAAACGATCAGCAAACACCAGTAGCGCTTGTAAGAAAAGCGTAAAAAAGCTAAAAACAATATCTTACCGCCACCCTGCACACAGAGTGGCGGTAATTGTTTGCACCTTACGCCACCAAGCTCGGAGCGGCTACGGCGAATGTCAACGGGCGGCCGAGCAGAGTGATGCCCGCGGCGTTGAGGCGGTCGTAGTCAATCGTGGGAGGCACGCCAGTTAGCAATGCCTCGCGGCAAGCCATTAAAATCTTGCCCATCACATTATTACCACGGAACACTCCCACTCCAGCCCACTCGCCAAGACGGCGGGCATCGACCTCGCGCCTGATGGCAGCCTTGCTCCACCCCTGAGCCTTGAGCTCGCGCTTAAGGGCAAGCGTCAGACGCTTCAACTCATCGTTGCGAGTACCCCAGAACGTGGCCGCGTGGCCATTCTGAAATGTGCTGTTCTCAATAATCACAGCCTCGCGCGGAATCGACACCAACTTGCAGGCAAAGTCGCTGTTGCCCAAACACTTGCACCATACAACATACTGCATCCATGCCACATTGAACGCCTCCCAGTCACTACGCATGAGGTGCGTATTGGGGCGGCGGATGCCCTTCTTGGCAAGGAACCCATTGCGGCACTCAACCAACTCACGCTGTATGGCGAGATGCTCGGGAGTGCCCAGCGAGAACGCAGCAGCGATGTATGCACTCTCCGAATTATGAAACATAACCCCCTCAATTTCAAATGGATAACCACTCACCATATTACCCACCGTCAGCTCAATGCCATGCCAAACGTCAGTGCCACGGCAGAATGCACAGCACAGCATCGAAGAGGCATCGTAAGCCTCTTCACAATACAAGTCATTGATTTTCTTTACTTTGTCGCTCATTCCAATATATTTAAAAAACCATACTATTAAGAAAGTCTCCAGTCCTCCACATTCAATCTACGTAAAGATACGTAAATTTTACGAGAATATCAAAAAATCGCAGTTAAGAATTGTGAAGGTCGAAGTCTTTTCCCAAAAATACCCATACTGCAGTGTGTACTGTTTTTATTGCAAAAAAGTAGGATGAACTTGTCATAATTCTGAGCGAAAAAAAGGATTTTAATACGAATTAAGGCGAAATATCCTTTAAATTATGTATTTTTGCATGTTCAAAGCATTTATTATGGAGGAGAACCAAAACATAGATTACAAAAGAATATGGAAAGACGAATATCTTCAATGGATTTGCGGCTTTGCAAATGCACAAGGCGGCAAGTTGTTTATTGGTATTGACGATGATAAAACTATTGTTGGTTTGAAGAATGTCAACCACTTATTGGAAGACATTCCCAATAAGATTGTTTCCACACTTGGCATAGTTTGCGATGTCAATTTACATGAGCAAAATGGCCCTGAATATGTACGCAATATTCTTGGTAATCCTCCAAGCACCCACCAAGTACCCCCCAAGCACCCCCCAAGTTGATCGATTAATTCGTTTGTTCGGTATAGATTATATGCAGATAACAGAAATCATGGATATTATTGGTTTGCGTGATCGCAAAAGTTTTAGAGCCAAATATCTCAATCCAGCCCTAGACAAAGGTTTTATAGAAATGATGTATCCAGACAATCTACGCCATCCAAGACAAAAATATCGTTTAACTGCTATTGGTTTGAATTATAAAGGACATTTGAACGCACAAAAATAACTGATACGACCATAGCTCGTATGCTTGTAAACTAAAATAATGAAAGGTTTTTTCAAAATATTGAGGCGGTTTGTACCACCCTATAAGAAGCAGCTGGTGTTGAACATTATCTTCAACATCCTCGCTGCTGTGCTCACCTTGTTCTCGTTTGCGCTGATTATCCCTATTCTGGAGATGCTCTTTGGGCTTAACACCGCCCATTACGAATATACTCCATGGGGCTCAGCAAGCATCGACAAGGTGGTGGTCAACAATTTCTACTATTATGTGCAGACCATCATAGCCAATTATGGCAAGAGCACTGCATTGGCATGCATCGCTGGTGCTCTTGTGGTGATGACAGGCCTCAAGACTGGTGCTGCCTATATGGCGGCCTATTTCATGATTTCGCTGCGCACAGGCGTGGTTCGTGACCTGCGCTCAATGATTTACAACAAGATGGTGTCGCTGCCCATAGGCTTCTTCTCAAGTGAGCGCAAGGGCGACGTGATGGCGCGCATGAGCGGCGACGTTACCGAGGTGGAGAACTCAGTAATGATGTCACTCGACATGATGTTCAAGAACCCCATTATGATTGTGGTGTGCCTGGCAATGATGCTATTTGTGAGTTGGCAGTTGACGCTATTTGTGTTCATTCTGCTGCCAATTGCCGGCCTTATCATGGGGCGCGTGGGCAAGTACCTGAAGCGTGCGTCGCTCGAGCAGCAGAACCAGCTGGGCACCATTATGAGCAACATTGAGGAGACTATCAGCGGTCTGCGCATCATAAAGGCTTTCAATGCCGAAGACAAAGTGAAGAACCGCTTTGCCAGCGAAAACGAGAAATACCGCAACATCTCTCGCCGCATGAACCGCCGCTATGAGCTTGCACACCCCATGAGCGAGTTCTTGGGCACTGCTACTATCGCTATTGTGCTGTGGTTTGGCGGCACGCTGATTTTGGGTGGCACCAATGCCATCACAGCCCCCAAGTTCATCTACTACATGGTGATCTTCTACAGCATCATCAATCCCGCCAAAGATTTCTCTAAGGCTAGCTATAACATACAGCGCGGACTTGCCTCGATGCAGCGCATCGACAAGATTATGAACGCCGAGAACCCCATCACCGACCCCGCAGAGCCTGTGGAACTCACGTCGTTCAGCAAGGGCATCAGTTATCAGAATGTGCGCTTCCGCTATGAGGAGGCGTGGGTGATTGACGGTGTGAGCATCGACATCCCCTGCGGTAAGACAGTGGCGCTCGTGGGCCAGAGCGGTTCGGGCAAGACCACCATCGCCGACTTGCTGCCACGCTTCTATGACGTGAATGAGGGCAGCATCACCATCGACGGCATTGACATCCGCAACTATCGTGTCACCGACTTGCGCGCACTCATGGGCAACGTGAACCAGGAGGCGATTCTCTTCAACGACTCGTTCTTCAACAACATCGCGTTCGGCGTAGAAAACGCCACGCGCGAGGAGGTGGAGCAGGCGGCACGCATCGCCAACGCCTACGACTTCATCATGGCGACAGAGCAGGGCTTTGACACCAACATCGGTGACCGAGGCTGCAAACTCTCGGGCGGTCAGCGGCAACGCATCAGCATTGCACGCGCCATCCTCAAGAACCCGCCCATCCTCATCCTCGACGAGGCAACCTCGGCACTCGACACCGAGAGCGAGCATCTGGTACAGGAGGCTCTCGACAACCTCATGCACGGCCGCACCACTTTAGTGATCGCCCACCGCCTATCGACCATCAAGAATGCCGACCTTATCGTGGTCATGCACGAGGGCAAAGTGGTGGAGCAGGGTCGTCACGACGAACTCATAGCCCTAGGCGGCACCTACAAGCACCTGGTGGATATGCAGACGTTTTGATAATGCATAATTCATAATTCAGAATGCGGAATTATTTTTCCTTTATTTAACAATTATACTGCTATGAAGAGGATATTGTTTTTTGCCCTGATAATGGGGCTTGTGAGTGGAATAGTGCAGGCGGCGCCTGTGAGTGAGAATGCAGCCCGCGCTGTCGCGGCACAGTTTATGGCGCAGAAGAGAATGGGCAATATAGCCACTGCCGCGCCCGGAATGCTGCGTGGCAAGACAACCAGTCAGCCAGCCCTCTATGTGTTCAATGCACAGAAAGACAGAGGCTGGGTAATCGTGAGCGGTGACGACCGCACCGAGCAGGTGCTGGGCTATAGCGACCATGGCAATTACGACCCTAACAAAGTTCCCGAGAACATGCAGGCGTGGCTTGACCAGTATGTGGAGGAGATAGCGTTGCTAGACGAGGGTGTGATAACTATCGACAGGAGCCAAAGCGATGTGCATCCCAAAGCTGGCAGCGCGGTGTCACCCTTGCTTACATCCCAATGGGACCAAGGCGCACCGTTTAATCTCCAGTGCCCTAAGGTTGGCTCAAACTATTGCGTGACAGGATGCGTGGCAACGGCAATGGCACAAATCATGTATTACCACAAGTGGCCATCGTCTACAAGCCAAACGATTCCAGGTTATAAACAATCAAGTGATACGGCCTATGATATGCATGGAACAACTTATCCAGCCCTTTCT
>JAFZUL010000072.1 GCA_017618355.1 Muribaculaceae bacterium | reverse complement strand
GACAAAATCCTTTAATAATTTGAGATTTTTACCGAATTGGGTGGGTGTCATGGCTCTCTCAACTCTAAACTCTCAACTCTAAACTTCGGCGAAGCCGAATTAGAACCAGTATCCATGATTTCGTTTTTTGTTCTCAAAAATAGGTGGAGTAAACAATTTCGCCGTGTCGCTGTTAGCGAACTCGGCAAAGATTTCCTCATTCTTTCGCATCAAGTCCACGATGTCCCGCAATCCTTGCACATTAAGTGGTGAGCCTTGCAAAGCGCTCACCACGATGGAGCGCAGCTGCTCAATGACTCGCAAGTGCAAACGGTCAGCGAGCGTGAATGACCAATCAATACCTATCACTTCGTTACGAAGCACATCCATCTGCTCAGGCGAGATATATTCCTCAGCGATGCGCTGCTCAATCTCTATTGCCTTTGAGCGCAGACTGAGGTAGTTCGCCCAGCGTTTCTCTGTGATGCCGCATAGGTTCGCCAAATCGATATTGGGGAACAGCGTAGCGGTGAACCATCTTCGGGTGGAAGTCGCAAACCACCGCTCATCCTGGAACAGGTACTGCAGCATCTGCTCGATGGCGATGTCTCGCGAAGTTTCGAGCGAGTTAACCAGCCTAACCACACGGTCACGGCTTGCCGGTGCAACGTTTGAATTGCTCACGATTCCGAAGCCATTCGGAGTGAGCACCAAGTCCAGTGACGGCACGGCACGCATCATTGTTTCATGAGTCACCACACTGCACGCCGTCAGGCGCAGTGGGTGATTTTCTTCCATTGTCACCAGTATCGGCTGAAAGGTGTCGCCGATGAACTGCTCTCTTACCCACCGCTCCGCGGCTTCAAGCCACGGCAGCACCTTCTCGAAAAACGGTGCCTCGCCTTCCACGGTGGCAAAAGCGTTAGGCAGATACTTTCTTAATTGTTGGTCTGTAGTTATGAGTTGTGTCGCCATACTTCATCTTTATTTGGTTTTCCGTCTTTGTCATCGTCATTCTCCATAGTCACCTCCTGTGCGTCCACATGGTCGCTGAGCAGCGACAGCTGCACAAACGGACATTCAGGAAAGGCGTCCTTCCATCCGTTGTATCGCATTATCATGCGATGCACGGTGAATAGCAGGTCGTGATAGGGTTTCTGCAACGAGTGGGCGATGGTGTAGAGTTCTCGCTTGTCCGAACCGCTGTTGTTTGTTTGCGACTTGCCTGGCACCGAGCCCACGAGGTTGCTGTGCACACGCATAGTGAAGCAGAACATGTTTACCGCCTCTTGGATGTCTGTGCTCCAGTCGCCGCCTTCCTTGTCGTTGTCAATCTTGTTGATGACGACCTCGTGCTGCACCTCGCCAGTGGGAGCCACATAGAATGTGGAGAACCACACCTTTCCGGCGTTCTCAACGCCAGTGAGGAAGTCAAGAATCTGCTGTTTCTCCTTGACTATGCGCTTCTGCTGCTCTTTGCGGTCTGTAATGCCCTCGCTCTTGAAGATGGAATCCCAATACTTATTGGAGATTTCTATCTGGTACTTGATGGGGGCGATGTTCTTGAGCTTCGCCTCCTTCGCCATCCCGATAAGCTGCTTGATGTTGTACCACTTGCCACGGAACAGCGAACCGTAATATGGTATCGGGTAGTATGTGCTGTCAGGTGTCGGGACACGTGTCAGCACGGCAAACTTCCTCGCCTTGGTGCGTATCTTCTTCTTGCCGTCATCACCAGCTATGCGCCCGAGACGGATGGCAAGGTCGCGCCATGGCGAGTTGATGTCGAGCAAGTCAATCACCTCGATATCCTCACGCTTTGCCACAGGTTGCCGCCAGTTTGCGTATAGCAGGTATTTTATCGTGCCATCTTTCTCCGCAGGAGAGAGTCGGCAGTAGCACGCCTCCTTGCGCATCAGCCGCACCACCTTCGTTCCGTCTGCGTTGAGGATGATAACCGAGACACAGAAGGCGAAGTGCTTGAAGTCATGACACACGCCGAGCCAGTACTGCGCCATGGCGTTGTCAAGAAGGAAGTCATCGACCTCCTGCCTTACAGCCTTGGTGCATTGATCCACGTTGTAGCGAAGACCGCTGCCGTAGCACACCTCAGCGTTGAATTGCTGGCATGTCGAGAGCGTCTCGTCGCTCTCAATAAGATTAAGTATATTGTAGGGCAAGGCATTGTCGCCGCCCCACGGCATATAAGATAGCCGTTCATCAATGATGATCGGCACAATGTCGGTGTCCTCCTTGAACACCTTTCCTGAATCAACTTGAAATGCTGCTGAAGCATTCAAGTTTGCAATGGTTTCTACACTATTAAAATTTAACTCCATAATTCTGCGATTTTCTCACAGCAAAATTATGGAGTCTATACCGAAGCCTAAAAGACAAAGTTAATCAAATCCAAATCTATCTCCTTCACCATTTGCAAGCGATGACATTATAGTAGATTCATCATCGGTGTGATCTTTTTTTCTTTCAATAACTACATACTCAATTTCAAACCAGTCCTTGAATGATGAATCGTTTTGATCTAAATATAGCTTGAAGAACGAAACATTTAGCCCATCACAAATTGTGTCTATGAAAGTTTCAAACAGAATAAATGTTTTGTCAAAATAGATTTTCCAACCCTTTTTATATGTCTTAACATGAACATTCTCACATTGAATATTTTCAATGAAGAATCTCTTCAATTCTGTGTCATTAATAGAATTATTACAGCTAGTTCTTTCAATAATCAAACCACAATGCAAGGTTGGAAAACCTTTAGCATATATGTCTTTACGGGAACCCTGAGGACGGGATTTACTTAGATACAATTTATATTCTCCTCTTTGAAATATCAGGATTCTACAATCCTCATTTAGAATTACAGCTATTTGGTCACAAAATGTCTTATAATCAAATAATTCAGCTTCAGCAAGAATGCTTTTATTTGTAATCAATATTTTACTGAAACTTACATTACTAATATTTTCTAATTTAGCCTGAAGATTATTGGCCCAAACTTTATCAGGCTTCTTCATCTTCAAATTATAACGAAACTCTATATTTATACTAACTTTCATTTTTTTTTGCAAAGTTACAACAAATTTTTTACAAAAACACTTCCATTTCATTAATCATGAAAACACATACATCCCTCAGCTGCCTGATTTGTCCGCTGTTGAGCAGTTTGACCTGCCGTGTTCCCTTATAGAAATTGTAGCGTAGCGGAATGCAGTTTTTCCACTCCTGGATCTCTCCTGATTTCGTCCACAGCTTGATGTCCACTGGGTCGCCCGCTTTGAGCATCTTGCGCAGTGTTGATATGTGTATAGAATTAGCCATAGTTTTTTTAAACTCCCCCTCGAAGATAGAGGGGGTTGGGGGGAGTATGATGTAACCGTCCTCATTGTTCTCTAAACTCTCACCTCTAAACTTCAGCGTCAGCTGAAAGCCGGTCCATATTCTTCAGTGAATATTCTGTCGTGATCCACAGCCAGGTAATCTGTCGGCAAGTATGTTCTGCGGTCAGCATACTGGTATGTGAACTTCACCGTGTTGAGTTCGCCGTCCTTGTCGTCGATCTCACAGGTGAAGTCAGTAATTAAAACAATCGGCATAAACTGAGGCTGGTAAGTCGGACTGTACTCGTCCTCGAAGTCAGTCCTTTCTATTGCCATTCGCACGTCATGTGAGTAGAACAGCTGCTCAATCCATTGTGCCTGCTCCATGGTCAGACCGCTTGTCTCGACTTCATATTGTTTCTCGTTATGCTGGTTGTAGAAGGTAGAGAGCCGATGGATGGCTGCTATTGAGCGGTCAACCTTCGCCTTCTGCGTGGTGATCGCGTTCAGAGCGCAAAGCTCATAGCAGTTGTAGG
>JAFZUL010000004.1 GCA_017618355.1 Muribaculaceae bacterium | reverse complement strand
TCAAGAAGGTGTGACCGAATTTGTGGGTTACGACCTCACCGAGTGCGAGACCAAGATACTGCGCTACCGTCATGTTGTCCAAAAGAAGAATGAATTCTACCAAGTGGTACTTGCCACTACCCCATTTTATGCTGAAATGGGTGGTCAAGTGGGCGATAAGGGATGGCTCATCAATGGCGATGAGAAGATTGAAGTCATTGACACCAAACGCGAGAACAACCTGCCCGTACACATCGTCAAGAAATTGCCTGCTGACCCACGCGCCACTTTCGTAGCTCGCATCAACGCAGAGGCTCGTCAGGCTATCGCCTGCAACCACACCGCCACTCACCTGCTGCACTATGCACTAAGACAAGTGCTTGGCACTCATGTTGAGCAAAAAGGCTCCTTTGTAAGTCCCCATCTGTTGCGCTTCGACTTCTCGCACTTCAAGAAGTTGTCTCCAGAAGAAATTCGCGAAGTAGAGCATCGCGCCAACGCACTCGTGCGTGAAGCTATCGTTCGTGAGGAGCATCGCGAAGTTCCCATTGCCGAGGCTCGCGAAATGGGCGCTATGGCACTCTTTGGCGAAAAATATGGCGACAAGGTACGCGTTATCAAATATGGTGACTCAGTAGAGTTATGTGGTGGTACTCATGTGGCAAACTCGGGCAATATTGGCATGATAAAGATTGTTAGCGAAAGTTCTATCGCTGCTGGCATCCGCCGCATCGAGGCAATCACTGGCGAGAATGTGGAACATGCTATAGATGTCATTGAAGACACCTTGAAGGGCATCAAAGAGCTTTTCAATAATGCCCCCGACATAATGACAGCCATCAATAAGTCGATTAGCGAGAATGCCAACCTCCACAAGCAGGTTGATGAATTCATGAAGGATCGCGTGAAGATGCTCAAAGAGAAGCTCTACTCCACATCAATAATGGTGGGAGACATCGCTGTACTGAAGATTCACGGCCCTTACGATTCCGAGATTGTCAAGAGTCTTGCCCTCTCGATCAAGAGCGACAAGCAGCCTAAGGTGGCATTTGTTGCAGCCACGCATCACAACGACAGACCTATGCTTACCATCGCTCTGAGCGACGACCTCGTGGCTGAAGGAAAGAATGCCGGCATGATTATCCGCGAAGCCGCCAAACTCATACAAGGCGGTGGTGGCGGACAGCCAGGTTTCGCACAAGCAGGTGGCAAGAATGTAGGTGGACTTGACGCTGCCTTTAAAAAGATAATTGATCAACTGGCTTAACCATTGCCCTGTTTGGTAATAAAAATATTAATTTTAAAATCACTATAGAAAATTATGTTGAAAGAAATTCTAGCTATCTCGGGACGCCCCGGATTGTACCGTCTTGTAAAATACGGCAAAAACGTTATCATCGTTGAAAACATCACCGACAAAAAACGCGGCACTGCCAGCTCAAGAGACAAAGTCATATCACTTGGCGATATCTCTATGTACACCGAGAGTGGCGACAAGCCACTCGGAGAGATTCTTGAAGTGATTAAGACAAAATATAATGCAAATCCTCTTGACATCACTAAATATAAGGAGCCAGAGGCACTGCAGGCTTTCTTCAAGGAGATAGTTCCCAACTTCGACGTTGACCGTGTTTACAACACCGACATCAAGAAACTCATCAACTGGTACAACTTCCTTATCAACAGTGGCATGACCGACTTCCTTCCAAAAGAAGAAGAGAAAGCCGAAGAAGTAAAGGAAGAAAAGAAAACTGAAGAATAATTTTTACACACTGCGCTAAAGAGGGCACAAAGCTCTCTTTAGCGCTTATAAACTTACCATGATCATCACTACCCGCGTCAACAAACTAACAATCTTATTATCGGCATTGCTGCTGGCTTTGTCGAGCGTATCGTGCGGCGTGATGAGACAAGCAAATGATGATGACAGTGGCTACCCTACTAAACGCGGCCGCACCACGAGTTCAGTGAGGCGCACGGGCGGTAACCACAACCGCGATTGGGCAAAGACCAAACCCAACGATGACGACTACTATGACGACCGAGGCATTGACAACGGCCCCACTCACACCGACGAGGAATGGAAACGTCTTGACATCAAATTAGGACGTTACGATAATAAAGCTCTCTACAAAGAAATCAAGAGTTGGTTAGGCACACCCTACAGCAGCGGCGGGCAAACCAAACAAGTGGGCACCGACTGCTCGGGATTTGTAATGGAGTTATATCTCACTGTCTATAACATAAGACTTGAACGACGAGGCGGACTACAGTTCTACAATAATTGCGAACCAATCGACAAGAGCGCCCTCAGAGAAGGTGACCTGGTATTCTTCAACAACGGACAAGGCGGCAAAATCTCCCATGTGGGAATCTACCTTAAAGACAACAAATTCGCTCATGCCTCATCATCGCGAGGTGTAGTAATCGACGACCTAACAGCAAACTACTATGTAAAACACTTCTTCGCCGCAGGGCGTGTGAAGAGATAAGATAGTTATAGTATGGTTTGTTGCGTTGAACGCAACAAACTGAAAACAAGCGACATCAATCGTGTGATATAAAAGCACCACTTGATTTTATGCTGTAATAAGGCACTTTTAGTTCTTGACACTCTTGCTCGAGGGCGGGTATGTTATCGTCGTAGATGTCCCCAGAGAGGATTATAGTTTTCACGTCAAAGAGTTCCCTTGCTCTAGCGATTGTGGAATGATACTGCTTTGTCACAAGCAATATATCAAATTTCACCTCACTGCTGTAGGCTGGCTCATAGTTCTTCCACCGTCCTTTTCCCACTGAGAGTATCTTCTTGTCTTGTAACATTGCATAAGGATGGTTGACCATTGCTCCATCAATCGAGCACATAGTTGAGTCAACAAGCATCAAAGAATCAATGCGGTAATACGCTAGAAAAGCCTTGTGCTGGCGTTTGAAGGCATCTACATCAAAATCGTTCTCCACATCAGGCACCCACAGCAACGCTTTGCCGTGATTGTGATACAGCACTGGCGTAGAGTTATAAGAATTGAAAATCACCATACCCTGTCTCGGTGTTGTGACATCTACCACAATGTCATGAGCCAAGCCTATAATTAGCACCAACCCAGCCGCCATGAGCCATCGTATATTTCGACTGTAAAGCCAAATCACCACCATAATTAGTATTGCATAATAAACCACCACAGCAACCCATGTGACATAGACATCGCTATGCCCGAAACTCCAAATGCTGAGCCAGTTCACTGAACCATTGATAAACTTCGTCATCCAATCGAGAGCACTATTCAACCAACCAATTGAGCCACCCATCGTTAGCAATAACAATGCCACAGCACCTAGAATCATAAAAATAGGAAAAACGGGCAGAATTATAAAATTGGCAAGCACTGTCATAATCGACAGAGTGTTGAAATAATAGGCGGTTAAGATTATTGATGAGAGCATCGCTATCAACGATGTAAGGAACAATGAGTAAATATACTTCAACAACCTGTTTGTTGGGTATTTTATCTCAAATGTCTGATAAAAAATTATCAACGCAGCTACTGTGATAAAACTCAATTGGAAACCCACGCTATACAACGATCCTGGCGAGAAAACGAGAATCACCAATGCGGCAGCAGCCACAGAGTTGAGCGGTGTGGATTTGCGGTAGAACAAAATGGACATAAACACAAAAGCAATCATCACCGTTGCTCTCACCACCGATGGCGACATACCAGTGAGGATATCATAGCCTATCAATAGCAGCAAGGTCAATACCAATCGCAGCTTCTTGGCACGGATGTAGTCGAGAGGGAAAAGCAAAAACCATATCAGTAATGTGATAATAGCGACATGCAAACCGCTGATGGCAAGCACATGAGCCACACCAACTACAGAGAAATGTTCGCGGGTCTCGGGCGAGATGAAATCATCATTACCGAGCAGCACAGCAATCAACATCGATTGGGTCTCGGGAGCAAGAGAAGAATCCAGTATTTTATGTTCCAGCGTTTTTCTAAGATTCGTCGCTCGTGTCATCAACGTTGGTGAGGTGCCAGTCTTCACCACCGACTCAAGTTTGGTGTGCTGGCGGTAACGAATGCCTTTGTATAGCAGATAAGACGCATAGTCCATCTCGTCGGGATTACCCAAATTCCTGATTAACTGAATATTTAACTTAAACGCTATCAAATCGCCTGGTGCCAACTCATAATCGCAGCCTTTGGTTGATAAGATAATATGTGATTTTTTTAGTGCTGCTTCACCTTCATCAAGTTTTAAAAGCTTGACCTGCATCTCCATACTCTTTTCATGAAAGTCGATAGCCTCTACCCTTGCCAGTACTGCTTTACCATTCACTTCATTGAGATTAAGTTCAGGTGGCGTCGCTATATATGCTGCAAACCAACCTATCGCGACCATAAACAACGAGAAGGGAACGATGTGGAAACCACGCAGTTTTAATGCTGCCTCAGGAGATTTGTTTAGAACAACGAGAAATATTAAAACAAAAATAGAAATCACCACCAATGCGACAGCAAGCCACATGAAAGGCATAAACCTAAATAAAAGAATGCCGACCACTAAAGGTAACAACAATCTCAATACTGGCAATCTCGACAAGATGCTTGGGGAGCCCATAAGAATTAAGAAAAGGGCTATAGTTCGGTCCAGATTCTATAAGACTCAAATGCCTGTAAGAGCAGCATTTCAAGTCCGTTTTTCACATTTGCTCCACGTTCAGCCGAAAGCTTCATAAACATCGTCTCGCTTGGATTATACACCAAGTCGTAACACAAATGCGCTGAAGTGATAAACCGGTAAGGAATAAGAGGATAAGTATCGATGTAAGGATAAGTGCCAAGAGGCGTAGTGTTGATAATCAGTTTGTGGTCATGAATCATCTGTTTGGTGAGCTCCTCGTAGGTAATGGTCTGTGCTGATTTCCTACGCGACACCAGACTCACTTCAATTCCCAGCGATTCAAGAACCGCCCTCACGGCTTTGCATGCTCCACCTGTTCCTAGAATCAACGCCCTATTCATCTCTGGTGTCAACGATGGCACTAAGGAGTTATTAAAACCATTAAAATCGGAGTTATATCCAACCATCTTCAATACACCATCACCAGTTTTTTTAATTATCTTAATGACATTTACCGCCCCGACCATCTCGGCTGTCTCATCCAGCTCATCCATAAATGGAATCACCTCCTCTTTATAGGGTGAAGTAACATTAAGACCATTAATATTAGGATACTCGCTCAAAATTGACATCAAGTCACTCACGTCATCTATCTCAAAGTTGATATAACTGGCATCAATCTCCTCGGCGATGAACTTCTGGTTAAAGAAATCCATCGAGAACGAATGGGTTAGCGATTTCCCAATTAAACCATATATCTTACTTTGATCGGCCATATGTGGAGAATCTCAAAAAAATCACTAATAATCTGCAAAAATAATCAAAAATAATAGCACCTCCAAATATTTGAATGTTTTTTTGATTTAAAAAGCATTTTCATTGTTCTCACTGTTGGGAGTTTTACTGTTGTGAATAACTTTCTATATTTTTATTGGGTAATCTCGATAAAAGGGAGTATTTTTGTCAAACTTTAGAATAAATCTAAGATGGACAACAAAAATTTATCTCCCGTACGCAAAACGGTCGTTGGCGTACAATTTCTTTTTGTGGCATTCGGTGCCACGGTACTGATGCCTCTTCTTGTGGGACTTGATCCTGCCACCGCACTTTTTTCGGCAGGTATAGGAACCCTTATTTTTCATCTAGTGACCCGAGGAAAAGTCCCCATCTTTCTCGGGTCAAGTTTTGCTTTTATAGCACCTATCCTCTTGGCCACAAAGCAGTGGGGCCTAGAAGGCACTCTGTCGGGATTTGCCGGTGTGGCATTGGTGTATTTCATTGCCTCAGCACTTATCAAATGGCGTGGCACTGAGTTTCTGAGCCGCTTATTCCCTCCAGTGGTAGTGGGCCCTGTCATCATCTTGATTGGTTTGTCGCTCTCGGGCACTGCCGTAGATATGTCAAAGAGCAACTGGCTGCTGGCGATTATCTCGCTAGTAGTTTCGATAAGCATCCTTACCTATGCGCGCGGCCTGTTCAAGTTGATTCCTGTTGTTGGCGGCATAGCAGCTGGATATATTGTGGCAATGGCGATGGGGCTTGTCGATTATTCTGGAATTATCAACGCTCCCTGGTTTTCCCTTCCTAAAAACATCGCACACCCTGTGTTGCCCACTTTTGACTGGCAGCCATTTTTGTGCTTGATGCCCATAGCCCTTGCAACCCTCATCGAGCATGTGGGTGATGTGTATGTGGTAAGCAACGTTGCTGGAAAAGATTTCGTACAAGACCCGGGCTTGCACCGAACCATGCTAGGCGATGGCCTTGCTTGCCTGTCTGCTGCTTTTATGGGAGGTCCTCCCGTCACCACCTATAGTGAGGTGACAGGCGCGATGCAGATTACCCGCATCACCTCGCCCGCCGTGATACGCATCACCGCAGTTGCCGCAATAGCGTTCTCGGTATTTGGCAAACTTAACGCATTTCTTCAAAGCATCCCTCAGGCAGTGCTTGGCGGTATTATGCTTATGTTGTTTGGCACTATCGCCACAGTAGGTATCCAAAATCTAGTGAAAAACAAAGTCGATTTCAGCCAAACCCGCAACATCATCATCGCCAGCCTGATGATGACTACTGGAGTTGGCGGCGCCGAACTCACCGCTGGCACATTTAGCCTGTCGGGGATTGGCTTAGCTGCAATCGTAGGCATCATTCTTAACCTAACACTCCCTAAGAAACAAAATAAGGAAGAATAACTTTTTCTAGAAAATTAGAGGTAATGACATATATTTTTGCTATTTGTAGTTAAATTAGGCTGCGTCGAGGCATAAAAAATGAAAAATCTTCGTTTTTCATTTTGTTCTGCCCTCAACTTGCTCTAATTTTGTGCAAAAATGAGATATTATGATAAGAAACCTCGATAATTCCGACCTATATTTCCCTCAAGACGAGCGAATCTCGTTTGAGGAGGAAGGTCATATATACTTGCTTGACGGTGAACGGAAGTTGACTCCTGTGAGCAGTGTTTATAGTAGGTATTTCAAACCTTTTGACAGCAAGAAATGGGCAGAACGCAAAGCGGAGGGCCTACCCATCACCGCCGCACAACTTATGGAACAGTGGAAGTGCAATGGCATGATGGCAAGCTTTGCCGGCACCCATCTTCACAAACAGATTGAAGACTACCTCAATGGCGATGAATATATGGCTCCGATGTGCCGATTCACCTACGACGGCGAGTATATACACGAAAACAAGATTATTGGCATCAACAAAGAGATTGAATACTTCCTGAAATTTGTAAAAGAAGTTGATTTCACCCCATTCCGCACCGAGTGGCGTGTATTTGACGAGCAACTTGGCATGGCAGGTACCATCGACCTGATATGCAGTCGCAAGGACGGCTCGTTTGAGTTTTATGACTGGAAACGCAGCAAGTCACTGATTGACAAATATGGTATAGTATGCAAAACCAATAAGTTTGACGCTTGTGGCGTCAATGGCTTGCAGCATATTCCCGACTGCAGCTACTGGCACTATGCCTTGCAGCAGAACCTCTACAAATACATCGTTGAGAAATGCTATGGTCTCAAAATCAGCGCTATGCACTTGGTCGTGCTGCATCCCGACTATCCAAGCTACAAAGTGATAAACATTCCCCAAATGAATATGGAAATACAATTGATTGTTGACGACCTAAATAAATGAAATAGTAATAATCTTTAAAATCTTTTGATTTTAAATTAATAAGAAGTATCTTTGTGGGTTAAAACAAATTCATCGAATTATGACAACTTATCTAGTTACTGGCGCAGCTGGCTTCATTGGCGCCAACTTTGTGAAATATATTACCGCTAAGCATGGCAACGACATCAAGGTGATAGTGCTTGACGCACTCACATATGCAGGAAATATCAACTCCATCAAAGAGGAACTTGAATTGCCAAATGTGACTTTTGTGAAAGGCGATATCAAGGACTACTATGTTGTTAGACAGATTTTTGATGACAACGACATCGACTTTGTGGTGAACTTCGCCGCCGAGAGCCATGTTGATCGCAGCATCGAGAATCCAAAGCTCTTCCTTGAGACAAATATTCTTGGTACTCAAAACCTGCTCAACTGCGCACGCGAGGCATGGGCCGACGGAAAAGATGATACCGGTAAGCCTGCCTATAAAAAAGGCAAGAAATATCTGCAAATCTCAACCGACGAGGTATATGGCTCGCTTGAGAAGGATTTTGACGATGCTCAGCCTCTTCACGTCGATGATGAGTTGAAGAAAGTGATTGAAGGCCGCCATGACCTCACCACTTTCGGCAAAGAATTCTTCACCGAGGAGACTCCGCTGTCACCACGTTCGCCCTACTCTGCCTCCAAGACTAGCGCCGACATGATAGTGATGGCATATCACCACACCTACAATTTCCCAATCAACATTACCCGTTGCAGCAACAACTATGGTCCCTACCACTTCCCCGAGAAACTCATTCCGCTTGTAATCCACAACATCCTTGAGGGAAAGAAGTTACCAGTATATGGTAAGGGATTGAATGTGCGTGACTGGCTATATGTAGAAGACCATTGCAAGGGTATCGACATGGTGCTGCATAAAGGAATAATTGGCGAGGTCTATAACATTGGCGGCTTCAACGAGGAAAGCAACATCAATATTGTGAAGCTTATCATCGACACCATTGCTCGCATCATGCGTGAGGAGCCAAAGTATCAGTCTCTGCTCAAGTGTAAGCTTGAGGACATCAACTACGACTTGATAACCTACGTTACCGACCGTCCAGGTCACGATATGCGCTATGCCATCGACCCAACGAAGATTGCCACACAATTAGGATGGTATCCCGAGACACCATTCGCAGTAGGAATCGAGAAGACCATCCGCTGGAACCTTGACCACCAGAAATGGATTAACGACGTGACAAGCGGAGATTATCAAAAGTATTACGAAGAAATGTACGGGAACCGTTGATTCAATACAGAATGTGCAAGTCAAAGGCTTGATTATGTGAAAAATACATTATTGCATGAGACGACACTGTGTAACTGACAACTGCTCGTGATATGACAAAACCACAATTAATAGATCTGCCCAAGATATGCGACCCACGTGGCAACCTATCGTTCATTGAGAGCGAGGAGCATGTGCCGTTTGAGGTTAAACGCTGTTATTGGATATATGATGTGCCTGGCGGAATGTTTCGTGAAGGTCATGCCTTCCGTGAGCAGGACGAATTTATCGTGGCACTTTCAGGCAGTTTTGACATAGTGCTCAACGACGGTTCTGGCGAGAAACGATACCACATGGCACGATCATATTACGGGCTCTATGTGCCACGCATGACATGGCGATCTATCGACAATTTCTCTACAAACTCAGTAGCTCTTGTACTGAGCAGCACTATTTATGACCCTAGCGACTATATCGAAGACTTCAACGAGTTCTTAAAACTGAAAAATGGCTGAAATAAACAATCATAAGACTTCATGCATCGACCAGTGCCAAGTTATTGAACTTGACAGGCATCAACATGCTAATGGCAACTTAAGCGTGGTGGAGAATGGCTTACAGGTGCCTTTCGACGTAAAGCGTGTTTATTACCTCTATGATGTGCCTAGCGGTGAAGAACGTGGAGGACATTCCCACAAACGACTTATGCAATTCATGGTTGCTATCAGTGGATCATTTGATGTAATTATTGACGATGGATTTCAACAAAGATGTGTCACTCTCAATCGTCCCTATAAGGGTTTACTCATAGTGCCTGGCATCTGGCGCATCATTAATAACTTTTCTTCGGGGGCAGTATGCATGGTAATGGCATCGGAGCATTACAACGAGGACGACTACGTGCGCGACTATGAAGAATTCAAACAACTCACTTCAAGCAAAATTTAATAGATGAAATACAATTTCCTTGACTTGGCAAAGGCCAACGAACCTTACATGGAGCAGCTGCAAGAGGCTGCATGCAATGTTATTAAATCGGGAAGATACCTACATGGTGAGCAGACTAACCTGCTAGAGCAGGAAATCGCTGGGCTGTGCGAGGCTAAATACTGCATCGCTGTGAGCAACGGGCTCGACGCACTAAGACTAATACTAAGAGCTTATACCGAACTCGGTGTACTCCACAACGAAGACCATGTGATAGTGCCTGCCAACACCTATATCGCCTCGGTTCTCGCAGTCAGCGATAACGGCATGACACCATGCCTGTGCGATGCCCGCCCCGACACAATGAATATGGACTCGTCGCTACTAGAGAACCTTATCACACCAGCCGTGAGGGCCATTATGCCTGTTCACCTGTATGGAACACCATGCTGGGATGAACAGTTGATGACCATCGCCAAGCGCTATAACCTCAAGATTATCGAGGACAACGCGCAAGCTATTGGCGCAAAATCAAGCACGCCAGGTCTCTACGGCACTTATACTACTGGTGGATTAGGACACGCTAGTGCAATCAGCTTCTATCCTACCAAGAACTTAGGAGCACTTGGAGATGCCGGTGCTGTGGTCACTAACGATGAGAATCTTGCCAAGACTGTGCGTGCCATCGCCAATTATGGCAGTGACCGCCGTTATCACAACATTTATCTGGGTCTAAACTGTCGCATCGACGAGATTCAGGCCGCCATGTTACGTGTGAAGCTACGCTATCTCAACGTGGAGAATATGCGTCGAGATGAAGTAGCTGGCACCTATGAAAAATACATCACAAATCCACTTGTTAAGAAACCCGACATTTTTGATAACATGATTCAAATTTGGCATCAGTATGTGATTCGTGTTGAAAAGCGCGACGCAATGAGGGCTTATCTAGAGAAAAACGGTGTGATTACTGACATACACTATGCCACACCACCACACCGCCAGCCATGTTATCGCCAGTTCAAATCCTATAATTTGCCAATTACCACAGCAATTGCCGACCATGCCATCAGCCTCCCAATTGGTCACCCCATCACACCTGATGACGCAAAACAGATAGCCAATATTATTAATGATTTCAAAGGCTAAATTGTGGAACGAATAGCAGATGCAATTTGACAGCTACATATATGCCCTGTTCCTGCCGTTAGTATTTGCTGGCTATTGGATTCTGCGCAACAAATTGCTGTGGCAGAATCTTTTTCTGCTTGCAGCGAGCTACATCTTTTATGGATGGTGGGACTGGAGATTTTTAGGGCTTATTGTCATAACTTCTGCTACTACTTTTCTCTCGGGATTCGTCATCAAGAACGATCACTCCTGGCGTTCAAAAGCCTGGCTTGCGCTAAATCTCATTATTAATCTCGGCATCCTTGCCACGTTCAAGTATTTCAACTTTTTCAAAGACTCGTTTGCCGATTTTTTGCGCTTATTCGGAGGCAATCCCGATTGGCCAACACTCGGCATTCTGCTCCCAGTTGGCATCTCGTTCTACACTTTGCAAGCAATAAGCTACAGTTTTGACGTGTATAACGGCAAGGCACAACCCACACGCAACGTAGTGGCGTTCTTTGTGTATATCGCCTTCTTCCCCCAGCTTGTGGCTGGTCCAATCGAAAGGGCTAGAAACCTGCTTCCGCAATTCCTGAAGACGAAAAGCTTTGACTACTACAATGCAGTGATTGGCATGCGCCAGATCTTATGGGGACTGGTGAAGAAACTCGTCATTGCTGATAATCTTGCTGGATATGTCGATAACCTGCTCTACCACCCATCAGTGATGAGCGCGTCGTCAATCATTATGGCGGCAATAATATCTGCGTTCCAAATTTATGCCGATTTCTCGGGATATAGCGATATCGCCATCGGTTCGGCAAGGCTATTCAATATCAAGCTGAAACCAAACTTCAACTACCCCTTCTTCTCACGCAACATGAAGGAATTATGGCAACGATGGCACATCTCTCTAATGACCTGGTTGAGGGAATATATCTACTTTCCACTGGGAGGGGCACTTCACGGCAAGTGGCTCACTTGCCTTAATATACTGATAGTTTTCGCCATATCAGGCCTTTGGCATGGTGCCGACTGGACTTTTGTGATTTGGGGCACAATAAATGGTTTTATACTGTTGCCATTTGTATTTCTCAAAAAGAAAAGCAACACCGACCACGCCAAATTAAGAGACATTCCTATGTGCCTGCTCACGTTCTTGATTTTTGCACTTACTTCCTTGTCGTTCCGTTCACCCAACATAGCACATCTGCAAGAATGTATAAACATCTTAATCCATGGTAGCCATATCACAATGCCTATGGGGTTCTCGGCGATATTTTACTACATATTGCCTTTTGTAATTGTGGAATGGCTTGGACGCAAGCGGGAATTTCCCATTATGACCCTTAAGATGCCCACCATAGCGCGATGGGCAATCTATTGGGGACTGCTGTTCCTCATCGCCTTTTATGGCGCAAAAGCAGATATTCAATACATTTATTTCCAATTCTAGAAGGCTATGAAAGACTCGATAAAAAAATTCTGCTTACGCACTCTATTGGCAGTTTCGCCAGTGCTTCTTTTCATGGCATTCTACGCTATCGTTGACCCATTCCACATTGTGCATCCTATTAGTAGCGACTCACAAGGGCAAGATTCTATTATCGTGGGCAACAACGCTGGCTTCACATCGATAGAAACTTATCTGCTTTACAACGACCAGTACCATTACGACTCGTTCATTTTTGGTTCATCAATGTCGCAGAATTTCAAGGCAAGCTACTGGATGCCATATCTCGATAGCACAGCCTCTATCCTTCACTTCGACGCGTCGATGGAGACATTCACGGGCATCATCAACAAAATGCGCTTTCTCAACAATCATGGCAACACCATAAAAAACGCACTTATAGTAATCGAAGTAGAAATGCTTGGTCGCCAGCCCAGCGAGGACGACATTCTCTACATCCAGCATCCTGCTACTACTGGAGCAATCAACTGGTTTCATGTGCACACCCAATTCATCAAAGCCTTTTGTGATTTAAATCAAGTAAAGTATGCCTTGTTTCCAAGTCAGTCAAATAATGATTTGCAGCAAGATGGCATTGTAAGCGAAATTGCTCCCAACAGAGTACCACACCTCAATGAGATGTATTATGGTGAAATAGACTCAATTATAGCCACTTCTCCCGACAAGTTCTTCACGCCCGAGCGACTAGCACAGCGCAAGCGGGTTAGACTGCCATCAGCATCACAACCAACCATCGATGAGGCGGTTGAGACACAGCTAAAAACTATAAAGGAGATTCTTGACAAGAACAAGAGCAACTATATTATCATCGTGCCACCCCGCGCCACCAATCCACAACTCACTTGGCAAGACCTGTGGGTGATGAAATCCATCTTCGGAGAGGACAAAGTTCATGACTTCAGTAGTCATCCAGAGTTTGTAAACGATGAACGTGTCTATTACGATAAAGCCGCTCACCTAATTTCGTCAAAGTGCAAAATCCTACTCGACAGCGCCTACTATAATCAACAACATAACGCTATCAAGAACCCATATTTCAAACTGAAATGAGTTTTTGATTTTGGTTTTTTATCGGTTTTCACTACCTTTGTAGTCCCGAACAACGATAAACGAAAACGATAAACGAATATGTCATCACAATATAGCTCAAAACCAGCCCCTATTGGGGTTTTTGACTCAGGATTTGGCGGACTCTCAATCTTGAGGGAGATAAGAAAGGTGTTGCCGCAGTATGACTACATTTTCTTGGGCGACAACGCACGCGCGCCTTATGGTAACAGGTCTTTCCAGCTTGTGTATGATTTCACTCTACAAGCCGTGAAACATCTTTTCTCACAAGGATGCCACCTCGTCATACTTGCTTGCAACACTGCATCAGCAAAGGCGTTGCGCTCCATCCAACAGCGCGACCTTGAGAATCTTGACCCTAATCGCCGAGTGTTGGGAGTTATCCGCCCTACTGTCGAAGAGATTGGCAACATAACCAAGAGCCGACACGTGGGAATCTTTGGCACACCCGGTACAGTGCAGAGCCTTTCTTACGACATCGAGATTGCCAAGATGCACCCCGACATTAAGGTATTCAGCCATGCCTGTCCCATGTGGGTCCCATTGGTTGAAAACCGTGAGAGTGACGGACCCGGCGCCGACTATTTTGTCAAAAAAGACATTGATGCTTTAATGGGTCAATGCGCTGACATTGATTCCATCATCTTGGGCTGCACTCACTACCCTCTGCTTTATGAAAAAATAAGGAAATACACTCCCAAGGGCGTAAAGATTATCGAACAAGGCCCCATCGTAGCCGCCAGTCTGAAAGACTATCTTCTCCGTCATCCCGAGATGGAAGCACGATGCACCCGTGGCGGCACTTGCCAATACTGCACAACCGAAGACGCGTCACGCTTCTCACCCCTCGCCTCAATCTTCGTCAACCACACAGTTGAGGCTAAGCATGTTATTCTATAGTTTATTACCCCACTATCCATTATCTATCAGGGATTATAAAGGTCGTGGTTATAGAAGTCGAGGATTTCTAGGGCATGAGCGTAGGCTTGCTTAGCAGGGCTTTCGGGATCGCGTTCTGACGCTTCGAGCCAACTGCTCATTGCCTTGCCCCATTCACCTAATTGACGATAAGCATTACCGCGCAAGTAAAACAATTGCGCAATATATTTCTTATTCTCACCATTATCCTCTTTTTCAATGATATAATCGCAATGTGCTATCACGTCGCACGACTCGCTACGACCGAGCATGTCTTTAATCTGTTGTAATGTTTTTTCCATATCCATACGCAAAGATAGCAATAAAAACAAAAACTTATTAACAAAAATGACATTTTTTACTTTAAAAAGTGTTGTTTTTGATAATAATGTTGTATATTTGTGCAAATTAGAATAAAATCTTTAAAATCATGTATAAAGACAATCAATTTTATATTGCTCACGGACCTAACGGGGCAATATGCATCAATGGTAAGATGGCAAACCGCCATGGATTGATTGCTGGTGCCACAGGTACCGGTAAGACAGTTTCGTTACAGGTAATCGCCGAGAGTTTCTGCCAGGCTGGAGTTCCATGCTTTATGGCCGATATCAAGGGCGACCTATCAGGCATCAGCCAGCCAGGAAAAGTATCTAGCTTTATCGAGAAGCGCATCCCTGAGTTTGGACTCAACCAAGAAGAACTTGCGTTTGAGGGTTGCCCAGTGAGATTCTACGACGTTTTTGGCAAGCAAGGTCACCCTATGCGCACTCGAGTGTCAAATATGGGTCCGCTGTTGCTCTCCCGCCTGCTGGGTCTTAACGAAGTGCAAAGTGGTGTGCTGACTATCGTGTTCAAGGTTGCCGACGAACGCGGGCTATTGCTCGACGACCTCAAGGACCTGCGTTCCATGCTCGACTATGTGGCTAAACATGCTGCGGAATATACAACTAAATATGGCAATGTGTCTAGTGCCAGCGTAGGAGCCATCCAGCGCTCATTGCTCGCTCTAGAAGACCAAGGTGGCTCAAACTTCTTTGGCGAACCATCGTTCGACATCTTTGACCTTATCGCCACCGAGGGTGGTAAGGGTGTGATGAGCGTGCTTGCTGCCGATGAGCTCCAACACAATCCCAAACTCTACTCCACTTTCCTGCTGTGGCTGCTTTCAGAAATTTACACGAAATTGCCAGAAGTTGGCGACATGCCTCAGCCCAAACTCATCTTCTTCTTCGACGAGGCTCACATGCTATTTGATGACACCTCAAAGGCACTTGTAGATAAGATTGAACAGGTGATTCGCCTGATGCGAAGCAAGGGTGTGGGAATCTATTTCGTAACCCAAAGTCCTGCCGACTTGCCCGAGATTGTTTTAGGTCAGCTCGGCAACCGCATTCAGCATGCCATGCGAGCTTATACTCCTCGCGACATTAAAGCAGTAAAAGTCGCTGCTGAGACGTTCCGCGCCAATCCAGAGTTCGATACCTCCGAAACCA
This sequence comes from Muribaculaceae bacterium, assembly GCA_017618355.1. Taxonomy (GTDB): domain Bacteria; phylum Bacteroidota; class Bacteroidia; order Bacteroidales; family Muribaculaceae; genus Sodaliphilus. The sequence continues at coordinate 8,919 of JAFZUL010000004.1, read as the reverse complement.
TCTCCAACCTTGAGACTGGCGAGGCACTAGTGTCCTTCCTTGATGAGAAAGGTGCGCCTAGCATTGTTGAGCGTGCCAAGATTCTCTTCCCTTTGAGCCAGATTGGCCCTATCGACTCAATGACACGCAACACCATCATCAACCGTTCAATGATTTACGGCAAGTATGATGAGTTAAAGGAGCGTGAAAGCGCATTTGAGGTGTTGCTTGCCGAGAGCGAGAAAGAAGCTAAAGAGGCTGCTGAAGCTGCCGCAAAAGCCGAAGCCGAAAAACAGGCTGCAAAAGAAGCTAAGGAAGCCGAGAAACTTGCAAAAGAAGAAGAGAAGAAGAAAAAGAAACCAGGTATCTTCAGCAAGATTTGGAAGGCTATCGTTACCGCAGTGACGGCCACCATTGCCACTATTCTCGGAACAAAACTTTCTAACACGATTACCGGCAAGAAAGAGCGCAAGAGTTCGACTTCTGCTACTGGCAAAATAGTAAAGAACGCCACTAGTGCAGCAACAAGAACAATCACCCGCGACATCCTCGGAAATCTAATTAAATAGTGGAGAGTAGAGAGTGGAGAGTGGAGAGTAGAGAGTGGAGAGTGAAAGGAGGAGAGTAAAACGACTTTCCCCTCCTCCTCTTAACTATATGCCCTAAAGCGCTCATGATTGACAGGGAGACGGTAGATAGGATTCTCGACACTGCCGATATTGTGGATGTGGTGACCGATTTCGTGAGTTTGCGCCGTAGTGGTGCGAACTTCAAAGGTCTGTGCCCGTTCCATGATGAGAAAACACCATCCTTCATGGTGTCACCTGCCAAGCAGATATGCCACTGCTTCGGTTGCGGCAAGGGCGGCAGTCCTGTGAATTTCATCATGGAGCACGAGCAGATGTCCTACGTCGAGGCGTTGCGTTACCTTGCCAAGAAATATAACATTGAAATCCACGAGAAAGAGCTCTCCAATGAAGAGAAGGCTGCTCAGACCGAGCGTGAGAGCATGCTCGTGATTAACGACTTTGCTGCACAGTGGTTTGAAGAGCAGCTCCATGACACAACCGAGGGAAAGAACATAGGTCTCAGTTACTTCCATGAGCGCGGGCTGAACGATGCCACGATCAAGAAGTTCAGACTAGGCTATTCCCCCGAAGACAGCAAGGCATTCTATACCGCAGCCACAGGCAAGGGCTACAACAAGCAAAACTTGTTCAACGTGGGTCTTTGCATCGACAACCGCCGAGGTGGAGGCTTCGACCGCTTTCACGGCCGCGTGATGTTCCCTGTGATGAATATCGCCGGCAAGATTATCGCATTTGGCGGCCGCACCCTCAAGAAGACCAAAGACATAGCAAAATACCTCAACTCCCCCGAATCGACAGTATATGTCAAGAACCGCGAGCTTTACGGACTCTTCCAGTCGAAGCGCGCCATCGTCAAGGAAGACAAGTGCTTCCTTGTAGAGGGATATACCGATGTCATCTCAATGCACCAGGCGGGAATCGAGAATGTGGTGGCATCGAGCGGAACGTCGTTGACCGAAGGCCAGATTAGAGCCATCCATCGCTTCACCAAGAATGTGACGGTGCTCTACGACGGCGACCCAGCTGGCATCAAAGCTTCGCTGCGAGGTATTGACATGCTCCTTGCCGAGGGGCTTAACATCAAAGTGCTTCTCCTGCCTGAGGGCGAAGACCCCGACAGCTTTGCACGCGCCCATAGCGCCAGCGAACTGAAGCAATATATCGCCGACAACGAGACCGACTTCATCAGTTTCAAGGTAAAAATCTTGCTCGAAGGCACAGAGCGCGACCCCATCAAGCGCGCCGCAGTAATTGGTGATGTTGTGAAGTCAATCTCGGTAATCCCCGACGCCATCACCCGTTCGGTATACGCCAAGGAGTGCAGCATCCAGCTGGGCATTGGCGAGGACGTGTTACTGCAAGATATAAAAAAGAACATCGCTCGCCTCAAGGAAGAAGCCTATAAACGGCGCGAACGTGAGAAGAATCGCGAGGAGCGCAGGCAAGAACGGCAGCAACCAAGTATAAACGACTTCCCAAGTCAAGATGTGCTGCCCGACACTACTCCCCCATACATTGCTCCACCTATAGGTGAGGATTTTGTTGCCATCGACAACGAGCCGCCTGTTATTGACGCGCCACCTGTCACTATCGACTTTGGAGACAACGTGCCAACCGTCACGGAACCAGCCCCCACAACTGATGACACATCGCACTACGTGTCAAAACAAACCGACAAGGAAAGTGTGCTTTATCTTGCCGAAAAAGGTGTGTTGAGCAACATCGTTAAATATGGTATGTGCTATCTAGGAGAGGACGTTGACCCCGAGGGCAATCATCAACCCACCACTGTGCTGGAGTACATAAGCAGCGAATTTGCCATCGACAATATAGACTTCACTATCAAAGCCTTTAAGAAGACTTTTGACGCCAGTTTGCAATATATTGCCGAGTTCTATCAGGCATTGGCGCAATTTGAGAGTCATCATCGCGCCCTCGCCGAGAAAGAATATAGGAAAGCCCTAACAACCATCGACACCAGCGGGATGAACGTTGCCGCTATCGACAAAAAGGAGAAAGAGATTTTAAAGGGCATCAATAATGAATTGGATACCAAAATCAAGGAGTTCCGCAAGAACTATCTTGAGAAAAAGCTATGTTCAAACTTCGATGATGATGTGCGCGCCACTGCCCTATCGCTATTGAGTGACAAGCACCAACTGAGTAAAATCTACTCAATGGAAAATATTGAGCACTCTATCGAAAGCCGCCTTAATACCATCATCCCTGAGGCTATCAACAACCTCAAGAACTCCATTCTAAACTACGAGATACTTGTCATTAAAGAGCAACTGAAACACGCTCGTGGCGAAGATGCACACAACTTAATGACTCAACTCCAAAACCTTTACCAAACCCGCAAAGAACTAGCCAAGTTCATAGGAGAGAGAGTTGTTAATCCTAGGATTAAAAGCTAGAGGCCCTAGAAAATCTAGAGCCTCTAGTCTTTAAAACTTATCACTTAACACTTAAGAACGTTATAGTCTTGTAAGCACAGCATGGCTGTTGCCGTTGTAGGTGAGGAAGAATTCCACGTGATAGGCACCTGGAGAAGCCACACTCAAGTTGGCTCCACCTTCCACAATGTTATTGAGTGTGCCGCCCCAGTTAAGGTTCCAATCATGGTCGGCTCGGAACTTGAACTCTCCTTTATTCAGCACCATATTAGTCTCCCAAGCGCCAGTGCTTTGGTTGTAGGTCAAGTCAACATCGGTTGCCCACTGCGTTCCTGTGGGAACGGCGGCTCCAATAATGCTCACGCTTGATATTTTGCTGAGATTGTAATATGATTCGTCCAAATTCACGTCAACCTTATAGAACCCCTGTGGCGCATATAGGTTATATCCATTTTCCACGAGATAGCCACTCATATAACTACTCTGATAGGTTTCAGTTCCCCAATTTGTGCCATCCCAACTGTCCTCATACTGCCTGAACTTGAAATCGGTGTTCAGGAACATATAACCAGTGTAGGTGCCGTCGTTATTCAATGCCAGACCATCTGCTGGATTGCCCCAGTTATTGGCAACACCAGCTTGCCAAATGGTGGTTAAGGGCGAAAGAGATTCATAACCTTCTATCGTATAAGTCTTATATCCAAGATTAATGTTTACCTCAAACTCATCATAGCTGTGACCATCAGGAATCAGGAAATAGCCCTGTTTCCCAAAGCCAAATGAACCGTTTGTTGCCGTAACGTTGTAATCGTAGGGCGAGGTAATCAAATCACCAGCATCACTCGAAGACTCGGGTTTAATCTTGAAATAGATGTCAATAAATTTGTAAGGAATCTTACCAACGTAAGTATTCAGTCCTGTTGGAGTCATTTCAATTGGTGAGTCATAGCCTTCAACAACTATCGAATAATTCTCAATCTGAACAGGAATGTCAATAGTGTTGGAGGTAATAGTTTGATGACCTGAAACACCTTCCACATGATAATAGATATGGCACCCGCCAGTGCGAGGACGGTTGTAGGCACTGAATACCGCATTCTTAAACTCATTAATGTCTACCTTGCCGTCTTGGTCTATAGCAACCGACTGATTATCGAAACACAACTGATATGGTCCCTCAAGATCAGTAGAGATGTCACACAACTTAATCGTTGTGCCACTAGCATAGTCCCATGCGAGATTGACAAAATCGCCCACATCATATTTGGTAATCATCAGATAATTAGTGCTTGGCAAACCATTCTCACCATCTATAAACATATAGTCGCCCGAGAGGTCATTGAAATAAACATAATAACCACCTTGCTTAGCGGGAATGTTGTAACCACCTTGATAGCCTTTACCATAGGGGAACTCGTTAGTGCCCCAGTCATAGTCCCAACTGCCAGGGGCGAATTTCAACTCCGAATCACTGTCAAGAGTCAGAATGGAGTACCAGTCATGGTTGTTTGTGCCGAGCGCCGTCATTGCATTACTTGTCACATCCCAATTCTGATAATAACCTGGCATGGTGATGGTGCTATATGACACTTGAGTGTCACTCAGCCTTGTCATCGTCATAGTCTTATCGACTGTGTTAAGTTCTAACTTGTAATAACCGCCTTGATTGATGATGATGTTGTCGGGATAGCTAGAGGTATTGCCCGAATATATCTGACCGCCATTCTCATTGCCTCCGCCTATCACTTTCTCCCAACTGCCGGGATCCTCTAAAATCTTAAACTCGCCACCAGTGGGGAAATAGCCGTAATACTCAAGAGGTCCCTCGCCATTCTGGTTATAGGTCGCACCTTGAACAGGATACAAAGGAACCAAACCATTACTGCTACTATAAGGAGAACTATTATCCCAAGGATTATTTCCCACGAAGCTTCCTACGAGCCACCACAGTTTTATGGGCTGAGACGACTCAAACGTGAGCTGAGGCAAGAAGAGAAATGATTTCTCATTGCTGATAATTACGTCGTCGCCATTGTCAAGCTTCACCTCTACCCTTGCGACAAGATTCATGCTAGCAGGCACATCCCCTGGCGAGGTCCAGCCGAGTTCTGTCTTAAACATCTCCGACATTGATTCATAACTTATCGTTTTGGATGTACCACTCACGTCGAGGCAACAATAAGTCGTGAAGGTATCGTCTGTGCCTATCACAAGCATATACATCGGGTCAGTCACGTTATAACCTAATGTGGTGACATCATCCCAAGTGAACTTGTAATACTCACGGTTGATATAGTTGGCTACACTCAGGTTAAATGCGTCGAAGATGGAGTTATAGAATCCACCATTGAGGATTACGTTATATAGCATCGTGATATCGACAGATGTCACAGAACCGTCATAATTGACATCACAATTGTAGCTCGAAACATCGGCAGTTCCCAAAATATAATTATAAACGATAGTGATATCGGTAGCTGTAACCGAACCGTCATGGTTCACGTCACAACGACTCAAAAAACCATTATAGACTGTCCCTACAGAAGCCTCGGCACGAGGAGCGACCAAAACAACCAAAGCCAAAACAAGGCCTGCTAAGTGTAAAATCCGTTTCATAGCTGTATCTTTTTGATTTTTATTTCATTTTGCAAAAATAGTGCAAGCCGAGAGAAATACAAAATGAAAAGCAAAGTTTTTCATTTTTATTGCCGAGGCGCCGCCTATTTTATCCAATAATAGTGCAAGTTGAGAGCAGAACAAAATGAAAAACGAAATTTTTTCATTTTTTATGCCGAAACGCAGCCTATTTTATCCAATAATAGTGCAAGCCAAGAGAAAAACCAAATTTATTTGAGTTTTTCTAAGACGTAGCCTATTTTATCAAGAAATAATTAAAAGATACCTATCAATGGTGTTTTTTATTTAGGAGTTTATTCAAAGAAGGTTATCTTCACTGATTGTTATATTATCAGTTGTTTGTAGTCAATCATCTGTAAACAAAAAAATGTCAACTAATGGGAAAGCATCATTGATAGTTTGTCCTATATGTTTATTATCTCCATATTCTAATCCTACTAAAAGACAGCCTCTAATAGCATTTCTCTCTTTTGTACTCAAATTATTTCCTAAAGCTGAAATGAACTTTTTCTCACCAATACAATCTATAAGTTTAACTAAAACATTTCCATGATCATAAGCTGGTTCTCCATCCCCCGAATAATCCAGGAGGGACAGTTCTCGTATGCTTTTATTGTCTCCATCTATAGCTTTATCAAGCAGATTGCAATAATTTATGCCCCAGTGGTTGTCAGTCGCTATTCTTAGTCCTTCGTCAACATATATCCCTTTTACATCCTTACCACCAAAGTATATATTATCGTCTATCAAAAGAAAAACTCCAATTAATGATATTAATAATAAGAGAATTATAATTATCTTCTTTTTCATTTTTATGTTGTTGAAAAATGCATTTTTTCAATCTCACAAATATAGTGGATTTTTTTGAGAGTCAAAACAGCTTACTCGCAGCCCAAAAGGATGTTGTAAATAGCTGTGATGTCGGAACTTGTGATATATCCGTCTCCGTCCACATCGCCATACACAAGATTTCCAGTGTCGTTGTTTAGCAAGAAGTCGTAGAGCGAAGTCACATCTGCAGCCGTTACTTGTCCGTCACCATCAACATCGCCCACTGTTGGTTCAGAACCATCATAAATTACGAAACTGCCATCAAAAATAGCTTCTACCGCCCATCCTTTTTTATTCACTACTGCTACCTGTTCTTTTGTAATTATGTTTTGTTCATTATCACTATCCAAATTAATAACCACTAAATCTCCGCAAGGAAAGTAAGGTAATAAGTTTACGAAATCATCCATCGCTTTGCCCTTGAATCGATTATTCCACATATATAATATGCACAAATTGGTGCACGACGACACGTCAAGCGAAGTCAATTGGTTATCATAACAATAAATAAAGTATAATTCGGTTAGGTTGCTCACATCAATATTAGTCAATTTATTATCCTCGCATACCAATTGGGTAAGCAACGTGTTATTGGTGAGATCAAGTGATGTCAATTGATTCCCAGAACATAACAACAAATCCAGCATTGGGTTACCTGAGACATCAAGTTCTGTCAGTTGATTATAGCCACAGTCGAGAGTCTGCAATTGTGGAGTGTTTTTAAGATTGATTTGTTTAATGAAATTTCTCTCAAAAAGCAAAACTTTTAGGTCTGGAGTGTGAGTGAGGTCAAGTGAATCAAGCTGATTGCCGGTACAACTCAAAAAGTTCAGCTTGGGATTGCCCGACAGGTCAAGAGTTTTTATCTTGTTTTTATTCTCATCGGGAGTTTCATTATAATTTGAGACTTCAAGTCTGAGCAATTCAGGGAAATGCTCAATCCCTGTAAGGTCGTGTATTCCACATTCATTTGCAATTATACTGACAACTTTAGGAACTTCTTGGTCTGAAATAATTCCGTCACTACCATAGGACTGAGAAAGCAGCCAATTCCGAAAATTTTGGTCTGGGAAAGTTTCCTCGTCAATGTTGACAGCTGTATAACCTACGTATAATATATCGAAATATATATAAATCTTCACTTCGTCATCAGGCATGATAAAAGAATAACTCCCGTTTGGCAATTCAGTAACATCATCGCTAGACAGGTTCATGAATGTCATACCAATATACTGATAACCCTCGAAAGGAGCATAACCGAAGTAAACGGTTTCGCCCGCTTCGGCTTGTGTCAAACTAAAGCCACTATCTGAGTAAGTTCCTAAATCCATATTCGTTCCTACCTGGACAGAACCATAAGGATAGGCACATATATACACATTATGCGCCCATGACACAGCAGGCACAGCAAGAAACATCAATATTGAGAGAATCTTTTTCATATCGTCGTAGTTTTCTGGTTGTTATCTATTTAACGCCACGAAGTTAATAATATTTCATCGCTTCTTTAATCATTATTTTATCTTCCCCACTTTGAATGAGAAGCGCAAGAGTAATGCCATCTGAGCATCGATACTTCTAGTGCGGCTAATCAGAGTCAACGGTTTGACAGGTGGCTCACGATAGTTGAACTAGAACTCAAAGCCTGCTCTTATTAGCAGGGCAGCTCTATTGTCGGCATTTGTAACAATGAACTTCGCGTTAGCAAGTCCTATAGCGACATTGAATGCAAGTCTCTTGCTTGACCTCAGTCCAAAACGGCAACCCAACGATGCGTTATAGAAGAAACTGCCGCCATAATCTAGCATTGCATGAGCGTTATTACTGTTTATCCTTTGTAGTTTAAATCTGCCAAAATTTATAAGCAAGGATAAGCAAAAAACGCTTACTACCATGTCATCAAGCAAGAGCAAGCCTCTGCGAGTTTACTTGAATTGTCGCAAAAATACACATTATTTTAATAATACAAAATAAAATGACAACTATTTGCAAAAAATCTTTAGAATAGTGTCTATTTTACACCCGAATAGGTTTTGATGGTTAAGAATCATGACGATTTATCAAAAAAGCAGCCTATATTACCAAAACATCACAAAAAAAACAAAAAAATAAAATATTTTGATTATTTTTGTAAGTTGAATTAACAATCCTGAAAACAGACATCATTAACAAACTATTTATCAATCGATATTATTATGAGACGTTTTTCATTAACTATTTTAGCCATAGTGTCTTTGGGTATTTTCGCCTTTGCCGAAGATGGCGTGAAAGCTGGCGATGTTAACATCAACGCGACAAACTTCCCCGATGCTAACTTCCGCCAATATGTCACACAGTTTGACTTAGACGGCAACGGTATCTTATCTCAGGCAGAACTTGATGCTGTGACCACTATTTCAATTCTTCAAGACAATAACATCTATAGCATTGTCGGTGTTAAGAATTTCAGAAATCTTCAATACTTATATGTTAGAAATAACCATCTC
>JAFZUL010000071.1 GCA_017618355.1 Muribaculaceae bacterium | reverse complement strand
GCGGAGCCGCTCTCGGCAGCCTTCTTATACCAGTAGATTGCCTGCTGTTGGTCTTTGGGGGCACCTTCTCCCTCTTGATAGCAATATCCGAGCGTCAGCTGTGCATTGGCGTCGCCATCCATGGCAGCTTGGTAACATTCCCGAGCTTGTCCACTCAGGTTCGACGGTGTGGTATACTTTTTCTTGGCGTCAACGTTCATGGAAAAGATGAGCGCGAGCGCTATCACCGAAATTATCTGCTTAAAAGCGATTCGTTTCATAGTTATTGAGTTTCTTTATAAGCTCCTTTGGGAGCTGTGGTTAAACATTTTTCTTTTCTTACAACTTTGCAAAGTTATACAAAAAAATCAATTAAACAAAATTCTCGCCCTTTTAGGCAGTGCTTTATTCTTTTATTTGTCTGTTTGAACTATTATCACTAACTTTGCCGAAACTGAACAATACTAAAATCCATACTTAACGATGAAGAAATTATTATTGATTGTTGTGGCATGCTGCGCTGCATTTGCCGCAATGGCACAGATTGAGCGGCCTAAGCTAGTGGTAGGAGTCGTCGTAGACCAGATGCGATGGGACTACCTGTATTATTACTATGAGGACTATGGCAACGACGGCATCAAGCGACTGCTAAGGGAGGGCTACTCATGTGAAAACAACATGATTAACTATGTGCCCACGGTGACAGCAATTGGCCACACGAGCCTCTATACAGGCTCAGTGCCTTATTTCCACGGCATTGCCGGCAACGGTTTCATGATTGACGGTAAGAGAGTGTCAAGCAGCCAGGACGACAATGTAGAGGGTGTTGGCACCGATAGCAAGGCGGGAAAGAATTCCCCGGTCAACTTGCTAGCTACAACTATAGGTGATGAGTTAAAGCATGCCTTCGACTTTGAATGCAAGGTCTTCGGTGTGGCGATAAAGCCGCGTGCAGCCATTCTTCCTGCAGGACATAGCGCCGATGCCGCCTACTGGTGGGACAGCGAGGTGGGGCATTTTGTCACCAGCACCTACTATATGGACCGCTTGCCCAATTGGGTCGAGAAGTTCAACCGCAAGTACAACACCGAGCCCAAACACGACCTGAACACCAGCAACGAAGGTGTGACCTACACCTTCCGCATGGCCGAGGCGATTCTCGACAACGAGAAACTGGGACGCGGAAAATTTACCGACATGCTGTGCGTGAGCGTGTCGTCGACCGACGCTATAGGGCATACCTATGGCACACGTGGCCGTGAGAACTATGAAGTATATATGCAGCTCGACAAGGAGCTGGCACATTTCTTCAAGGAACTCGACAAGCAGGTGGGACGCGGTAATTATCTCCTTTTCCTGAGTGCAGACCATGGTGGCGCCCATAACCCCAACTTCATGAAGGAGCATGGCCAGCCAGCCGGCGGTTGGGATGCATCGGCAGCCCGCAAGGCAATGAACAACGCCATCTTCAACGAGTGTGGAGTGCCGAGTGCCATCAAGGCCATCTACGACTACCGCATCTATCTCGACTATGACAAGATTGACAGCGTTGGCGCCGATGTTGAGCAAGTGAAGAAGACAGCTATCGACGTGCTTGCCAAAGAGAAAG
>JAFZUL010000070.1 GCA_017618355.1 Muribaculaceae bacterium | reverse complement strand
TGGTCAATTACAGGCCAGGGGTCGGCAAGCGTCATCTTGTAGGCCTGATGCAAGCCTTTCCACGCAGTCTTTTTGAATGTGTCATTGGGCTTGGCGCCAGTGTAATAACCTCCGTTTTGTGGGAAAGAGTCAACAGCCGCCAGCACACACTGTTGCCACTCCTGGTTCATTTTATCGTTATCGCCGGCAAGAGCGATAGGTGCTATTGCAAGGGAAATTATGATAGTAATTAAAATATGTCTCATAGTGGTTCTTTTTGTTTTTGCGCAGCAAAATTACTCAAAAGATTTCAATACTCAAGCTATTTAAGCGATTTATAATAGAAGATCCCTTAATAATGCTTTATTTTTTTAAATAAATAGTTATTATAAATATTAAAGATTTCAATACTCAAGCTATTTAAGCGATTTATAATAGAAGATCCCTTAATAATGCTTTATTTTTTTAAATAAATAGTTATTATAAATATTGTCTTAAGAAAAAGTGCTACCTTTGTGGTCGTTTTTTGCATAATGCACAATGCATAATGCACAATTGATTTAGCATGCTTTACACTTAACATTTTACACTTTACACTTATACACTATGCTCAATATATTCAAAAAGAAATCTAAAGAGGACGCTAAGTTGTTCTACCATACCGATATGCATTGTCACATCTTGCCTGGTGTTGACCATGGCTCACAAGATGTTGGGCAATCGCTCGAGATGCTCAAGGCAGAGCTCGATATGGGAATTACTCATGTGATTTGCACTTCGCACGTCACTGCCGAGACTTTTGAGAATACCCCCGAGACGCTGAATGCCGCCTTCGATGTGCTGAAGTCAGCAGTAAAAGAAGAAGGTCTGCCGATAGAACTTTACCTCTCGGCCGAGTATCGCATCGACGAGTACTGGACCAGAGAATATGAGGCTGGCCACGTGCTACCCATGCCCGGCAATCGCATCCTCCTTGAGAATTCCTTTGCACAAGAGCTGATAGGCATAGACGACTTGCTGTTTAATCTGCAGATAGAAGGATATTTCCCCATTCTCGCTCACCCCGAGCGTTACCGTTACTATAGCATGAGGAAAGAGCGTTACAAGACACTCCACAATGCCAGTGTGAAGTTTCAGGTCAACCTGCTGTCATTGCAAGGCTACTTTGGCAAATCGGCTAAGGACACCGCTTTGTGGCTCATCCAAAACAATTTGTGCGATATGTTTGGCAGTGACATGCATAGTGTGGAACATGCCGAGATTATCGAGGACTACATCGCTAGCAAGGAGTGGCGCAAGTTGTGCGAGAAATATGATTTGCCCAATCGCATTATCAACGACCGCGAGTTTGGCATCTAAACTAGCCTCACTTCGTTAACATCGCTCTATGGCATCGCTAAAGATAAAAAGACTATACTGGTTCATGTTAAAGACATTCTTGCCTTTATTCATGATGACCTTCTGTATATGTCTTTTTATCGTGATAATGCAGTTCCTGTGGAAGTATATCGATGAGTTGGTGGGAAAAGGCCTAGGCATTGACGTGATAGCCGAGCTTTTCTTCTATGCTGCCGTGTCGATGGTTCCGTTGGCGTTGCCATTGTCTATATTGCTCGCGTCGCTGATGACCTTTGGCAATCTGGGCGAGCATTTTGAGCTCACTGCGATGAAGTCGAGCGGTATCTCATTGCTCAAGGTTATGAAGCCGTTGACAGTGTTTATCGCCATGGTGAGCGTGGGAGCCTTCTTCTTCCAGAACGATGTGTTGCCGCAGTCGCAAGTGAAGATGTGGACACTGCTCTTCTCTATGCGCCAGAAATCGCCAACGCTCGACATCCCCGAAGGCGCTATATATAGCCAGATTCCGGGCTACAACCTCTATGTGAAGCAGAAGAACCCCGAGACCAACATGCTCTATGGCATCCTCATCTATGATGTGTCAACCACCTCGACTTATCCTCGCATCGTGGTTGCCGACTCGGGAAGGCTGAGCATGGATCCCAGCAAGACTCACTTAGTGCTGTCATTGGATCACGGTAACTGGTATGAGGATCTGTCGCCCGACGCCACGATGACCAACGAGCTTGGAAGCGACATGTACCGTCGCGAGGCTTTCAAGAAAAAAGAAATTATCATCCCTTACGATGACAATTTTAACCGCATGGACGACGAGACCATGCGACAGCAATATATTGGCAAGAATATCACCGAACTCAGGCAAACTATCGACTCGGTGACTGTGCGTGTCGATTCGGTGGGCGACGAGGTGAGCCGCGAACTCAGATTGATGCCATCGGTGGGAGTGCCTTCGTGCCGTGTTGATCGAGATAACGACGCTTTCACACCCATTCCTGTTCAGCCTGTTCAGATGACTCGTGAGATAGACTTCGATTCGCTAATGGCTGCCCAATCGTCATATATCCAGCAGTCAATGGCCACTCAAGCCATCTCAAACCTAAAAATGAGCAAGCAGAATTATGAGTTTAAGAACTATGTGACAGAGGATGACCGATTCATCATCAGGCGTCACGAGATAGAATTGCAGAAGAAGTTCACGCTCTCGCTGGCGTGCCTTATCTTCTTTTTCATCGGTGCTCCGCTGGGTGCGATAATCCGTAAAGGCGGCTTGGGAACTCCAATCGTTATCTCGGTGATACTTTTTATCATCTATTATATCATCGATAACATGGGCTACAAGCTTGCGCGAGAAGGGCGCTGGCAGGTGTGGCAGGGCATCTGGCTAAGTTCGGCTGTGCTGCTGCCTTTGGGTATCTTCTTGACGCATAAGGCGGTAAACGACTCTGCGGTGTTCAATCCTGATGCTTATCGCAACTTCTTCAGACGATTGCTCGGACTCCACCAGACTCGCCATCTTGCCCTCAAGGAAGTCATTATCGAGGAAATGGAAACTGGCGTTGCCCTCAGCCGTGTGGCAGCACTCAAGCAGCAGTGCGAGCAGTTTTTGGAGCGTTACAAAGGCCGTCAGGGCTATCTCGCTTATTTCCAGGAAGGCTACGACAAGCCGCAGCTTGATGCGCTGTCGGACGAGGTGGAAGCTGTGGTTGATTATTTGTCAAACTCGCGCGACCAGTTGCTACTCAACAAGGCGATGGACTTCCCCATTCTGCGCAAGATGCTCACTTACCATATCACAAACTACAAGCACTTGGGCACCGCACTGGCAGTGCTGTTCCCAATAGGAGTGCCGCTCTACCTAGTTGGCACATGGCATCAGTCCAACCTCAAGAAAGAGGTTGCAACGGCAGCAAAAGTCTGTGACGAGATTACCCAAATATTGAACTCCCATCATGATGAGGAGCCATTAGAACAACAATAATATCCCATTAATATGACCACAGAAAACCAAGAGTTTAAACTAAATACTATAGATGAGGCTATTGAGCAGTTCCGCAAAGGAGAATATGTGATTGTTGTAGATGACGAGGACCGTGAGAATGAGGGTGACTTCATTATCGCAGCCGAGTGCATCACTGAGGAGAAGGTGAACTTCATGATGAGCGAGGGAAGGGGAGTGCTATGCGCCCCAGTAACCAGTGAGCGTTGCAAACAGCTGGGGCTCACTATGCAAGTTGATGACAACACCTCGATGCTAGGCACACCGTTCACCGTCACCGTTGATAAACTCGACGGATGTACCACGGGGGTGTCGATGCACGACCGCGCCGAGACCATCCGTCACCTTGCCAACCCCAATGCCAAGCCTCAAGATTTTGGCCGTCCAGGGCACATCAACCCGCTGCGGGCTCAAGATAAAGGCGTGCTCAAGCGTGCCGGCCACACAGAAGCCGCCATCGACCTCACCCGCCTCGCCGGTATGCAGCCCGCTGCCGCCCTCATCGAGATTATCAACACTGATGGCACAATGGCGCGCCTACCACAGTTGATAGAGGTGGCACACAAGTACAATATGCCTATAATTTCAATTAAAGATTTGATAGCCTATCGCCTTCGCACCGAGAAGATTGTGGAGGTGGGAGAGACTGTGGACATGCCAACCCAATATGGACACTTTAAGCTAATTCCTTTCAAGCAGCTCAACAATGGCGTGGAACATATAGCACTAATTAAAGGCGAGTGGAAAGAGGACGAGCCGTTGCTGGTGCGTGTGCACTCATCGTGCGCTACTGGCGACATATTCGGTTCAATGCGCTGCGAGTGTGGGGAGCAGCTCCACAAGGCGATGCAAATGATTGAGGAAGAAGGTAAAGGCGTGATTGTATATATGAGCCAAGAGGGCAGGGGCATTGGACTGATGAATAAAATAAAAGCTTACAAACTCCAGCAGGAAGGCTATGACACCGTGGATGCCAACACCCACCTCGGGTTTAAGCCCGATGAGCGAAACTATGGCGTGGGAGCCAACATTCTGCGCATTCTCGGCGTGAAAAAGATGCGCTTGATGACCAAGAACCCCAAAACACGCGTGGGTCTCGAGAGCTACGGCCTCGAAGTGGTAGAAAATGTCCCACTTGAAGTCTTGCCAAACAAATACAACCGCTTCTATATGCAAACAAAAAAGACCCGCATGGGCCATGACCTGCATAATGTATAAAAATCCCATGCAATTTTATGCTAGGGTGCATAAGCAACAACCGAGCCCAGCGACTTATTTGGGCTCATAAAGAAACTAGGCGACCTAATCATAGGCCGCCTAGTTGATTATTTTGTGCGTAATGAAAAAGATTTCGGGTTGAAAGTTTACTCTTCGGGGTCGGCGAGGTCAACTGCAATGTATGTTTTCTTGCCGTTTGTTCTTATGCCAGTGATAAACATCACCTTGTCGCTTTCCTTGTCGCGCATGATGGCGTTGTAGATGTCTTCCACCTCGTCTTGGTTGTTGACGCGTGTGTTATTGATTTCGGTAATCACGAAACCGTTGGTGATGCCAGCGGCTTTAAACTTGCCGTCCTTGAGTCCGCTAACCTTCACGCCGTTGCTGATGCCCAGATCTTCTTTCTCTTCGGCTGTAAGAGTTAGGAATGCGCATCCAAGTGATGTGAAGTCAGAGCTCTTGGTGATATTGGTTGTTCCCTGGTCGTTCTTGAATGTGGCGGTAGTAGTCTTTGTCTTGTTGTCGCGTATGTACTTGATGGTTGCCTTGTCGCCTGGACGTAGCTTGCTCATTTCCTCGAGCATCTGAGCTCCGTTCTTGATGGTTGCGCCGTTTAGTCCAACTATCACGTCGCCCTCCTTGATGCCGGCTTCCTTTGCAGAGCTGCGGTCGTTCACCTTATTAACATAAATGCCCTCGGTGGTGGCAGTGATATTTTCTTCTTTAGCCTTGTCGGAGTCGAGTTCGGTAAACTGTATTCCCAACACCGCACGCTGAACGCTGCCGTACTGCTTGATGTCGGTGACGATTTTGTTCACGACCGAAGAAGGTATGGCAAATGAGTGGCCAGCATAATTGCCGGTGTTGGAATAAATCATGGTGTTGATGCCAATGAGTTCGCCGTCAACGTTGACGAGCGCTCCACCGCTGTTGCCGGGGTTCACTGCAGCATCGTGCTGAATGAACGACTCAATTCCCACGTTGTTTCCCTTGCTCACTCCGCGAGCCTTGGCACTGACGATGCCTGCGGTCACCGTAGAGTTCAGACCGAAGGGGTTGCCCACGGCGAGCACCCATTCGCCCACTTTCACATTGTCGCTATTGCCGAAAACGATAGGGGTGAGCTTGGTTGCAGAGATTTTGAGCAGAGCGATGTCGGTATTAGGGTCGGTGCCAATTACTCGCGCGTTGAATTTACGGTTGTCGTTGAGAGTCACCTCTAATTTCTCGGCTCCGTCAATTACATGGTTGTTAGTTACGATATATCCGTCTTCCGAGATTATGACGCCCGAGCCAGAGCCCATAGGTTGTGGCTCCGACTTCTTCTGCTGTTGCTGCTGTTGTTGCTTGCGTTGTTGACCGCCTCCGAAGCCAGGTCCGAAGAAGAACTCAAACGGGTCGAAGTCGTTGCCATAAAACTGCTGCTGGCGTGGAGTGGCAAACGACTTGATGCTGACCACCGAGTTGATGGTGCTCTCGGCTGCTTTGGTGAAATCAAGACCATATCGGTTTGTTGCCACTTGGGTCATTGTAGCCTGAGCGTTTTCGGGCATAATGAATGAATCTTGCATAATGTCGCCATCGGTGCTGGCGAAGGCCGCACTGGCACTTACTGCCATTGCCGCCATGAGAAGTGAGAATTTCTTGTACTTATTCATAGTTTTATTTGTTAAAATTTTATTCGGTTTTAAAAGTGCAATCGTTAAAATTAACTTTTGGAATTTGAACGTAAAAGTACATGGAAATATTACAACAGCAATGCTCAACCCCCACAATTTAAACTAAATTAATACCCATTGCCCTCCTTTTTCATTTCTTTAATAAAAGAACCGAAAAAAGTCGGTTTTGGGAGGGGGGGAGGTGAGAGGTGAGAGGGGAGAGTGAAGAGAAGAGAGTAAACGCCGCGCTTGCGGCGCAATACATCAACAACGCCCACGCTTATTCTGTTGACAGCTTTGTTCTCTTGCCAGCTTTGTTCTCTTGAAAACTATAAAAAGTGATAAAACTTTGTCTCAAATCTCGATTATTGCGTTAAAGTTGCTATCTTTGCACCTTATAAT
>JAFZUL010000069.1 GCA_017618355.1 Muribaculaceae bacterium | reverse complement strand
GGGCGTTATACCCTCGGCTTGACAGAGGTGTATAAGAACAATGATTCTTTTGATAGACATGTCAAAAACGGCAACGCCCAAATTGCCATAGGCTACCGTTTCTAAACAGAGGAGAATTGGCCTTGATTATTATAGACAAAGACAAAAAACTTTTTTTGATTATGACAATAAAACTGAATTTATATGCTTAATCCAAACACTAAAACGATATGAAAAATGTTATAAAAATATTATTGTTAATGTACTGCATAGGCTTTGTTTCATGTGGTAGTGATGAACCAGACTCTAATTATGAGTGGCCTGAAGACCCAAACGCTATTATTCCGCCAAGTGTCACCAAAATAAACGGTTTGAATGAGGAAACATTTCCAATAATTGATGGTTCAGATTCTACCGAACCGATAAGAATAATGCTTGCTGCTACACTGGCAGGAGACTACTATCGATGTGCATGGATATGGTGGATTGACCTTTCACATTTTTTGAGGTTGCAGTATCCTCAATCAAAAGAGGCATCTTATCAATTGCTATCAACCAAACTTAAGAACAACAACACTCATCCTTCTTATATCAACCTTATAGACGGCACGGTAGATTTGATTATCTGCGCCCGTGAGAGTTCGGAAGACGAACAGAATTATGCTCAAGAGAAAAATGTCACTCTCATTGAGAAGCCTATTGCTTTAGACTCGTTTGCTTTCCTCCTCAACCGTGATAACAGCGTTGACAATCTCACGCACGAGCAGGTGGTAGGTATCTATAGCGGTGCCATCACCAACTGGAGCCAAGTAGGCGGTGAAGACCAACCTATAAAAGCCTTTACACGCAATCGCAACTCTGGTAGTCAGGAGAAGATGGAGAAATTGGTAATGCAAGGTATTCCAATGATTGAGGTTCCAGCGATGGTTGTTGGTTCGATGATGGCACCATATTATAGCCTTGAAGTTGAATCATATGGAATAGCCTATTCTCCTTACTATTACTATTTGAATATGTCGGGTTCTACTGAGACAGTAAAAGCCATTTCCATCAATGGTGTACCGCCAACTAAAGAATATATTCTCAACAATCAATACCCATACATATCTGATGTTGTCGCTGTGATACGAAGCGACACGCCATCAAAAAGCTATGCTCGTAAAATCTTTGACTACCTCACCACGCCCGACGGCAAGAAGATTATCGAAGCAAGCGGTTATGTGGTCAAATAAATTAATTATGAAAAAGATTCTCTCTATATTGATGCTTCATGAAAAAACACTTGTAATTGCTTAGAACGCACACTTACATTCTTGAGCAACCGTAGCCCATAGCAGCCACGGTTGCTTTTGTTGTTTAACCTATATTCTTTTGTTGCTCTTACAAGATGTGAATTATAATAGCCAGCCAGTATGGACAAAAAACTGAAAACTGAAAACCGAAAACTGAAAACTTTTTACTACCTTTGCACCTTGAAAAGAGATGATTTGCACTTCCTATTGCAAATGGTGGCGCAAATGAGAATTAAGATTTGACTCAATGAACTGGTTTACAGAAATATTAACTGGCAATGGCGTGGCTCACTCCATTTTCATCTATGCCATCGTCATAGCTTTGGGAGTGCTATTAGGTAAGGTGAAAGTGAAGGGCATCTCGCTGGGTGCCACTTTTGTGCTCTTTGTGGGCATCTTAGCCGGACATCTAGGGCTTCAGATTGACATGAACACCCTGAAGTTTATCCAGGAATTTGGTCTTATACTGTTTATCTTCTCGATAGGTCTTCAAGTTGGACCATCGTTCTTCTCGTCATTCAAATCAGGAGGACTGTTGCTTAACGGTCTGGCTGTCACTATAATTTTCCTCAACATCGCTGTCGCTTTAGGCATTTATTTTGGCATAGGCGACACAAGCATAACCGATATTGTGGGAATCCTCTCTGGCGCCATCACTAACACCCCTGGACTCGGTGCCGCACAGCAGACGCTTATCGAAACCCAAGGTGATGCCGCTATACCTCTAAACGAATCGATGTCGATGGGATATGCTGCCGCCTATCCTCTTGGTGTGGTGGGCATTATCTTGTCGTTTATTGTGCTGAAAGCCATTTTCAATATCGCTGTTGACAAGGAAGCGAAAGAGATTGAAGATGAGAACACCAACTCCCAACTCCAGCCACACCTTGTTACTTATAAAGTGACCAACAAACTGATTATAGGCAAGACCATTCAGCATCTGCATAATATCATCGACCACAACTTCATTATCTCACGCATCCGCAAGAGTGACGGACATGTCCACATCCCTGTGAGCGAGACTTTTATCGAAGAAGGGGACTTGCTGCTTGTAGTGATGAGCCAGCAAGATGAGGACATGTTTGACGCAGTGCTTGGTCCACATGAGGAAATGGACTGGAAAGCAGAGCCCGACCCAGTGACTGCACGTCGCATAGTGGTGACAAAGAGCGAATTGTCGGGGCGCAAACTCGGTTCGTTGCGACTACGCATGGGTTACAAAGTGAATGTCACCCGTGTGCACCGTGCGGGACTTGATCTTCTTGCCAGCCCTAATCTTGCCTTGCAAGTTGGCGACCGCTTGACAGTTGTGGGCAACATCAACGATATCAACCGCCTCGCCAAGCGCATGGGGAACTCTATAAAGGCCCTCGACCACCCAAATATCTTCACGATGTTCCTGGGTATTGTGATGGGTATCATTTTAGGAAGCATACCACTGATGCTGCCAGGAATGAGCGTGCCAATGAAGCTTGGACTGGCAGGTGGACCGCTCATTGTGGCGATTCTACTGGGACGTTATGGCTATAAACTAAAACTCATCACCTATACCAGTAGTAGCAGCAATCTGTTGCTGCGCGAGTTGGGCATATGCCTCTTCCTTGCCAGTGTGGGCATTGCGGCTGGTGGACACTTTGCTGAGACGGTGTTCAATGCACAAGGCGCTCGTTGGGTGCTATATGGTTTCATGATAACCTTTATTCCGCTGCTAATCGTCACTCTTGTGGCTCGTGGCAAGTTCAAACTCAACTACTGCACCATTATGGGTATGGTGTCGGGTGCCACTACCGATCCTCCCGCCCTCGCCTATGCCAACAAGATTTCAGGCAACGACGCTCCTTCGGTAGCTTACAGTACCGTCTATCCTCTCACGATGTTCCTGCGAGTGATAACGGCCCAGCTCATCATCCTCGCGCTGGCGTGAATGGCATGAAAGGAATTAAAGGAGACAAAGGAGGCAAATGAATTAAAACATTAAATATCAATGTGCTAGTGCATTATCAATTACAGATTATGCATTGTGCATTTTGAATTATGCATTAGATATATGAATTTCACTCAAATATTAAGTTCAGCGCTGGTCTTGCTCAGTATCATCGATATTGTAGGCTCGGTGCCTATTATTATGGATTTGCGCTCCAAAGGGCGCGAGGTGAATGCTTGGAAAGCAACCATCTACTCTACTATCTTGATGGTGGGCTTTTACTATGGTGGTTACTGGATTCTTGAGATTTTCAACTGCAACATCCAGTCGTTTGCCGCTGCTGGCGGATTCCTGATGTTCCTGATGGCGCTTGAGATGATTCTCGACGTAGAGATTTTCAAGAACAACACCCCTGGAGGTGGCGCAACACTTGTACCTATGGTGTTTCCCTTGATAGCCGGCGCCGGAGTGCTCACCACTTTAATTTCGCTAAAAGCTATGTATGCCGACGTAAACATCCTAATTGGTCTGGCAATCAACATGGTGTGGGTGTTTGTCGTCATCAAGGCGACCGACAAGATTCAAAAGTTTCTGGGCGAAGGAGGCATTTTCTTCTTGCGCAAGTTCTTCGGTATCATCCTGCTCGCCATGTCGGTGAAGATGATGAGCGAAAACCTCGCCAAGCTGTTCTAAGAGCAACTTCGGTGTGTCAAATTTATAAAACGCAAAATACAATAAAAGCAGCTAATTGGAGTTATATATACATAATGAAACTCTAATTTGGCTGTTTTTAGATTATGAAGAAATCAACAAGAATACTCGTGGCACTGGCTCTGCTGATGACTAGCACAGCAGCTTTTGCCGACGATGACATCAAAAACGAAGAATTCAACCCCATCACCACTGGCGTGACATCGCTGAGCATCACTCCCGATGCGCGTGGTGCTTCGATGGGTGATCAGGGTGCCGCTACCGACCCCGACGTGAACTCGCAATTCTGGAACCCCTCAAAATACGCTTTTGCTTACAGTAAAGCGGGTGTTTCTATTTCCTACACCCCATGGCTCCGCAAACTCGTTAACGACATCTTCCTCGCCAACCTCTCAGGTTACTGGAAGATTGGTAGTGGCGACAACCAGGCTGTAAGTGCCTCAATGCGTTACTTCTCGCTCGGTGAGATTAACAGCGCCGACGATGGAGGCAATGCGCTGGCTAGCATCAACCCCTTTGAAATGGCGTTCGACGTGGGTTACTCTCGCAAGTTGAGCGAGAAATTCTCGATGGGTGTAGTACTGCGCTATATCTATAGCGACCTCGGCTACTCCAGCTACAGCGGCACCGATCAGACTACCGGAGCTTCGGCATTCTCGGCCGATATCTCAGGATTCTTCTGCACCTACCCCATGGTGGGACGCAACGAATGCCAATGGACTTTGGGATTCAACGTGTCGAACATCGGTTCTAAGGTGAGCTACAACGGCGGTGATGACCCTGCCTTCCTGCCAACCAACCTCAAGCTAGGCACAGCGTTTACCTTCCCGCTTGCCGACTACCACAATCTCACTCTCAGTGGCGAGGCCAACAAGCTGCTCGTGCCAGCACGTCCTCGATTGACAAACTATGATAACCAAGAGGACTATGAGCAGGCACTGCAAGACTGGAAGGACATGTCGTCAATTTCGGGTATCTTCAAATCGTTTAACGATGCTCCTGGAGGATTCAAAGAGGAGCTGAGAGAGATTAACTTCTCTATTGGTGCCGAGTACAGCTACAACCAGCAGTTTTTCTTGCGTGGCGGTTACTTCAGCGAGAATAAGTACAAAGGTAATCGTAAGTACTTCGGACTCGGTGCCGGCTTTGCGCTCAACGTCATCAAGCTCGACGCAGCCTACATGATTGCCACAGCCCAGAACAGCCCACTCGACCAAACCCTCAGGTTCACCCTCTCATTCGACATGGACGGAATCCGCAACCTGTTCAACAAGTAACCACCTAACAAGCAAACAAGGCAATGGCTATTTTAGCCACTCCACATAGCTAAGATTTTATTAAGGGATGAGGCGAGCCTTGTCCCTTTTAAATGAAGTAATTGCACAAAACGATAAACGAACAACGATAAACGAATAACGATAAACGAATAACGATAAACGAATAAACTAATCATGCGCATAGGATACGGCTTCGACGTTCATCGCCTCGTGGAAGGGCGAGAGTTATGGATTGGTGGCGTGAAAATTGACCACGACAAGGGTTTGCTTGGGCATAGCGACGCCGACGTGGCGATTCATGCACTGTGCGACGCGCTGCTCGGCGCTGCGGCACTGCGCGACATTGGCTACCACTTTCCCGACAGCGACCCGCAGTACAAAGGCATCGACAGCCGCAAATTGCTGCGCGAAGTGATGCGACTGCTTCACGAGAAGGGCTATAAACTCGGCAACTGCGACATTACCATCTGCGCCGAGCAACCCAAGATGAATCCGCACATCCCAGCAATGCAGCAACAACTTGCCGAGTGCATGAACTGCGCCCCCTCACAAGTCTCTATCAAAGCCACTACCACCGAGCGCCTAGGCTACACTGGCCGTGGCGAAGGCATCGCCGCCCACGCCGTAGCGTTAATCGATGATGAATGCTAAATGAGTGTATATCAAAAGGCATTTTAGCTGCTCCTCTAAGATAGAGGAGCTGTCACAAAGTGACTGAGGAGTATGATTAACATTTCAATCCTATAATCTTTTCATACTTCCATTTTTCATACTCCCCCTCACCCCCTCTATCTTAGAGGGGGAACTGTTGTATGCAGAAATTCTAGTCATTCCTATCAATTCCTAGCCACTCACATATGCCGTGCCACTTGCAAGGCCGTCATTACTGCCACGCCTGTATCGTCGGCTAGCTTGAGGCTGTTGTGGCCGCTCAATATTGAGCCAATGGCATATAAGTTCTCGAGCGGACGACCATCCTTGATAGCATGGAACTCACCGTCGGTAGCCACACCAAATTCCATGTAAGGCTGAGCGTCAAACATGCACTCCTTACTCCATTCGCCGCTTTGACCAGCATAATCTACATCGAGACCAAAAATTGGCTCAGTGATTCCAGCAGCACTTGACTGCAATCCGCCATTCATAAACGACCCAGTAGCTATCACATAATTCTCAGCGATAATATCCTGATCAGGGAAGTTCTTTGCTTCGATGCTCACTACCCTATCATCCACTATCTTGCCGTTTTTAACCATACTACCGAGCAAGAAGGTGCCACCGTTTTTCACAAACAGTTTGCGCAACTTCGAAAGCATGCGGGAGCCAGCAATACTGGGCGGCAAAGTAGAGACAAATTTCACTGGTGCCTTAATCTGATGGGCTATCTTGGTCACAGTGTCGTCGCCATCAAGCCCGAAAACCGCTGGCAACATCACTACCTCGGCATCGCCCATGCCTGACCTCACCTTGCGAGCCAAGTCATTGAGCACGCCATCGTTCTGCATCAGCTTGGCAACAGCTGTCGAGCGCATTACCGTGGGATTGCTGCTTAGCTTGTCGATAGTGCCAAGTTTTATGTCACACACCTCGCACTCACAACCCATACTTCTTATTGCCGCAGCAATGAAGTCGGCCGAGAAATCAAGGAAACCCTGAATATTGACAAGCGCCACTTTGCGCCATGGCAGCGAATTGTGGTTGTCGGTCGTCACATAGTCGTCAAGGGTGAGCCACGAAGGGCGCAGCAGGCCCATAGGTGTCATGCGATAATGATTCATGCTGCTGTCACCATAGAAGTTCAGCCCTGCCCCCGAGAGAATCACGGGAGCCATCGCCGAATTGTGCACAACATTCTCCAGACCCATCTTTGAGTAGGGATGACTAGCGGACAGGTTACCTATCGCCTCAAGAGGCCTCAAAACCTCGTTGCCCTGCTCGTCAAAACCCAGCAGGTCGATTGACCCGGAGCTGAAATTGAGCTTACTCTGCCCTTTCACCATAAGGGCAACATGCTTGCCGCTGGCGGTAAGGGCTATCCCACACATGATGGCGCTCAGTCCGCCACCTATCACTATCACATCATATCTCATGGCATAATTTATTTGAATTATTCATACTCAGTCCGCACAAACCTTCATATATAAGAGTGGTGAGCTGTGCTTCGCTCAACGTAGAGCCCCACGCTACAGGGCGCATGCCCTTCCAGCGCTCGTTCATAAACTCCGCCAGGTCGTTTAGTGCAGCCTCGGCATCTTGGCCTGCCTTACACAACAGTGACACAGCGCGACAGGCACAGAGTTTGCCCTGGCACGAGCCCATGCCCATACGAGTGCGTCGGCGCAAATTAGTGAGGTTTGCTACATGAAGTTTCTCAATGGCATATTTCATCTCGCCAACGCTAGCATGCTCACATTCACACACCATTGACTTATCTTCGATAGAATTCTCCTTTATTTCCTTAGTGAGCGAGCCATGGCGTTCCTGAGCAGCCTTCAACGTCACAACATGCTGCTTGCCGCGTCTTTTGGGCATCTTCTCGTCGCTGCCAGGTAACGGCAAGATGGCGGTGGTGCATGCTCCCACCTTGTTGATTTTCTTGCACACCATATCGGTGGCCCTCTCAGCCATCAGTCTGTAAGTCATAAGCTTACCGCCTGTGATGGTGATAAAGCCATCCAATCCATCGCGCTCTTTATGGTCGAGGCACACTATGCCGCGGCTGATGCTGCGCCCCGATGGGTCGTCGTCGCTAGCCACCAAAGGACGCACCCCGGCGTAAGCGCGCAAGATGCGTGTTCGTGCCAATGAAGGCACCAGTTTCACGCCCTCTTTGAGCAGTATCTCCACCTCTTCGGGGGTAACGCGCATATTGTCAATCTTAGTGATGGGAACGCGGTCGCTAGTAGTGCCGAGCATACTCACTATCTTGTCGGGCACCAGAATGTCGCCGTTGGCTGGCTTGCGACAGCGGTTGATAACCATGTTATTGACACGACGACTGAAGATGAGCAGCGAACCCTTAGCGGGGAACATGTTGATGATGATATCAGCCTTTTTTGCAACAAGAGTGCCCCAGATGCCAGCGGCATTAACAGTAACAGGTGCATAGGCAGCACTAATCTCACCAGTGAGGTTGTTGCGAAGCTTCACGCCTACCACACTGGCATTCTCAAGTATCAACTCTATAACCTCGTGATACGTGAGCGTCACGGCACCATAACGGCGGGCATCGAGAAGGTTGGCGGTAGTCAACGTGAATGGATCGACAGAGGCATCAGGAACACGCACCGCACCAATGAGCGTGGGATTTACCGATGGCTCAATAACTCGTGCCTCGGCAGGGTCAATTATCTCGGCGCTGATGCCTGCTCTATTGCACGCATCCACAAAGGTTGCCTGATAGCCCAAGTCATCCTCGGGGAGAGTGACAAACAGGCCATCGGTTTCCTCTATGCAGTGGCGGGCGATTTGACGCAATATCATGTTCTCGCCTATGCATTCCTCGGCGCTTTCCTGGTCGGTCACCGCATAGCGCGCGCCGCTGTGCAGCAGACCATGGTTGCGACCTGTGGCGCCATGCGTGAAGTCAAAACGCTCCACCAGCAGCACCTTCAGACCACGCAATGCGCAGTCGCGAGCAGTGCCAGCACCAGTAATGCCGCCACCTATTATTATTACATCATATTCTTGACTTGTAGGTTTATTATTTTCTGACATTTCGAGAGAGTAGTTTGGTTATACTAAAAGGTCATAAAACCAAATCACAAAGATACAACAAAAAAAGTCTTCTTTCTAGTTTTTAACCCTTTTTATTAGCTCATTTCAAAAAAATCACATTTTATTTGCTCCTTTCATAGAAAAAAGGTATTTTTGTAACATCAAATCAAAAAATCATTTAAATCATGAATATTCTTATCGTTGGAACAGGATATGCGGGACTCGTTACTGGAGCCTGCTTTGCCGATCTAGGCGTTAATGTGACTTGCGTGGATTCAGACGCACGAAAAATCAACCTGCTGCTCTATGGCGGTCTGCCCATTTATGAGCAAGGTCTTGAAGACATGGTAAAACGTTCGGTTGAAGCACGAAGGCTCAACTTCACGAGCAATTTCACTAACGTGTTCAACAACGTGGATTATGTGTTCTGCGCTGTTGATACCCCACCTGCCGAGAATGGCGGCACCGACCTCACTCAAGTGGAAAGCACAGCAAAGCAGTTTGCCCAAAACATCAACAACTATGCCGTGTTTATCATAAAATCGACAGTACCGCTGGGAACATCGAAGAAAATTAAGCAACTTATCCAAGGAATCCTTGACGAGCGCAAGGTTGACTTCGAATTCGACGTAGTATCTAACCCCGACTTCCTCACCGAAGGCAACGCCATCAAGAACTTCATGAAACCTGACCGTATCATCCTCGGTGTAGATAACGAGCGAGCGCGCAAGGCGATGGACACCCTCTATCACCCACTCAAGTTCAAGTATTTCCCAGTGATTTACACCGACTCAACCACTGCCGAGATGATAAAATATGCCGCTACTTCGATGCTTGCCACGCGCGTAAGCTTTATGAACGAGATTGCCAACCTGTGCGAGATTGTGGGCGCCGACATCAACACGGTGCGCCATGGCGTGGGCACCGATAGCCGCATCGGTTCCAAATATATTTACCCTGGTTGCGGATATGGAGGCACACTCTTCCCTAAGGACATCAACGACCTTATCAATATTGCCGAAGAGAACGGCTACTCGATGGAGGTGCTTAAAGCCGTTGACAAGGTGAACAATAAACAGAAACAGAGACTCTTTGAGAAGTTCTGCGACTTCTACGGAGGCGACATCAAGGGCAAGACTGTGGCGCTGTGGGGGCTCTCCTTCAAGCCTAACACCGACGACATTCGCGAGTCACCAGCCATCACTACCATCGATTTACTGCTTCAGGCTGGATGCCATGTGCGCGTATATGATCCTGTAGCAATGAACGCCATCAAGTTCCGCTGGAACGACATTTACTGCGCCCTCGACATCTATGATGCAGTGAACAAAGCCGACGCCGTGATGCTCGTCACCGAGTGGCGACAGTTCCGCGTGCCGTCATGGGGAAAGGTGAAAGAAGCAATGAACACCCCGCTAATCATCGACGGTCGAAACATCTACGACGGCAAAGAACTAGAATCCATGGGATTCTCCTATACCTGCATTGGAAAATAAACTATAAGGAGTAAATGTTAAAGGCTTATAAGTGATTAAGCTCTAAGTCTATTTACATTTTTGTTTTTATTGAGTTGATAATCGATTTTATATCTTTATCAACTCAATATTATTTTTCTAAGAAAAACAACTTACTACTTAACACTTAACACATATTCTTGCCAACGCTTGATTAGCCCTGCCATATCCTCTGGTAGGTCGCTGTCGAAGTCCATTTGCTGGCCTGTGGTTGGATGGACGAAGCCTAAGGTCTTGGCGTGGAGGGCTTGGCGTGGGCATTGCTTGAAGCAGTTATGTATGAATTGGGTGTAGCTTGATGAAGTATTGCCGCGCAATATCTTGTCGCCGCCATAGCGTTCATCGTTAAAGAGCGGATGCCCTATGTGGCGCATGTGCACCCTTATCTGGTGAGTGCGGCCCGTCTCGAGCTGGCACTGCACCACTGCCACATGGTTAAGGTTTTCGATTGTGTGATAGTGGGTCACGGCATGCTTGCCCTGATCACCCTCGGGAAACACCGCCATCTGAAGGCGGTCGCGCAGGCTGCGCCCGATATTTCCCTCTATAGTGCCGTCAAGCTCCTTCATCGCGCCCCACACCACGGCGATATACTGCCGTTTGGTGGTCTTGTTGAAGAACTGAAGCCCTAATGATGTCTTAGCATTAGGCGTCTTTGCGACGACGAGCAGGCCGCTTGTGTCCTTATCGATGCGGTGCACAAGCCCCATTCGCGGGTCTGTGACATCGTAGTCGGGGTTGTCCTTGAAGTGCCAAGCGAGGGCATTGACGAGCGTGCCGTCGTAGTTGCCGTGCCCAGGATGCACACACATCCCAGCGGGCTTGTTCACCACCAGCAGGTCGTCGTCCTCATATACGATATTCAATGGAATGTCTTGGGCTATAATCTCGTTCTCGTAGCGCGGACGGTCCATCACCACCGAAATCTCGTCGCCGGGATGCACGCGGTAGTTGCTCTTCACGGGGCGGCCGTTCACACGAATACATTGCGCCTCGGCAGCGTTCTGGATGCGATTGCGCGACGTGCCTTTGATGCGCTCCACTAAGTATTTATCTATGCGCAACAACACATGCCCTGGTTCCACCACATAGTGATAGTGTTCCCAGTAGTCGCGCCCATTCTCGGTGAAGTCGGGGTCAGAAAAGTCGCTCTGAATCTCTAGTCCAGAATCTTCTAACAAGTCCTCGTTATCGTCGCTCATTGCCAAGAAAATATCAAAGGTGGGTTCTATTAATATAGCCCCCACCTAACTTTTACTTAAAATCCATTCGCTCTATCCTCGGCACGGGCCTTGTCGCGCTGCTTCTGCTGCAAGGAGTCTTTCACGTTGTCGGGGATTACGTC
The DNA here is from genome assembly GCA_017618355.1 of Muribaculaceae bacterium. Lineage (GTDB taxonomy): Bacteria > Bacteroidota > Bacteroidia > Bacteroidales > Muribaculaceae > Sodaliphilus. The sequence continues at coordinate 15,890 of JAFZUL010000069.1, read as the reverse complement.
AAATGGCATCTCGTTGATTCTTCCGTCGCCAACCTCGATGCTCACCTGGTCGGTAATCGAAACCTTGCTGCCTGGTGTCACCGGATGTCCGTTAACCTTCACAGCCAACACCAATCCGCGGTCGGCACTAGGCACAGTATCAATGCTGACGTATTTGAATCCCATATTCTTCAACTTGCTCTCAGCATCACGGCATGAGGTCTCGGCAAGTGGTGGCAGATTCACCATCATGGGATTGAAGGCATTGATGGTAAGGCGTATAGGGTTGGTCTTCTTTGCCATATCATTACCACCTGGCACTTGCTTGAGCACAATGCCGGGCTTAATTGACTCATCGTAAAGCGAGTCGGTAATCTCCCATTCAAAACCAGCTTCCTCAATTTTGCGAACCGCATCATCTAGAGTCAAGTTAGTAACACTGGGCACCTTATATTCCTTACCGTGCTGTGTGAACAAGTCTATGAGCATATACATAGCATACAATCCCGCAAATAGCACTAGCAAGACACCCAAGCAATTAAGCATTACTGGATGCTTTTCTCCGAATTCTCCAAACATATTATTATATTCTGTAGAAAATAATCAATTATCTTTTGAGCTCACAAAATTGCATTTGTGGCTAAAAAACTTGTTCTTTTGGGTTGTTGCCTTGACTTATCGCTCCTGGAAGTTAAATTGCGACTGGTTAATGAGCATATTGAACGTGGGCTCGCTGCGCAACGATGCGAGGTTCACGTAGGGAGCGTCATTAACCTTGATGTCGTAAAGACCACCAAAGCCATTGGCAAGACAAGATTCAAGATACTTCAGGGCTTGAGCCTTATTGCCCATAGCAGCCTGCAAAGCGGCGGCATAGTAGTAAGCCTCGCCACCAGTAGCTGGAGACTCATGAATCTTATCCTCGGCCCAAGCTGCAGCCTCAGTATCACGGTTAAGCTCGTGAAGGGCAAAACCACGCAGTGAAGTCACATCGTCATCAGAAAGTGAGAGCACCTTCTGGAAATCGGCAGTTGCTGCCGATGCGTTCTTTAGGTGAGTCTTGTTAAGCCATCCGCGAAGCATCAGCACCTCAGGATTCTCGGGCTCGGCAGTAGCGGCCTTGTCAAGGATTGGAAGAGCCTCTTTATACTTCTTTTGCTCAATGAGCATGCGAGCTTTCTCCATCAGCGCGGGAACATGGTCGGGATTGAGCACCAGCGCCTGGTCAAGGGTGTTGATTGCGGTGGTGAAGTTGTTGCCCTTGCCCTGACGGCGCTCTATCAAGCTACGCAGCACGTAGCCATCGGGATTGGTAGCATCGCTGGCGATGGCTTTGTTGGCATAGTTATACGCCTGGTCATAGTCACCAAGCTGGTATAAGCATTTTGCCTCATCATTATAGATAGTGGAGTACTCCAGCAGGTTGTTGTCGGTAATTGCCTTGAGATCGCGCAATGCCTGACCATAGTGATTGTATTTAAGTGCGATAGCCGAGCACACGCGGTAGAAGATTCCCACACGGGGATTGTCGTCGGTAGCGCTGCGCAACGAAGCAATCACATCATCGTAATGGTTATCGGCAAGATTGAACAGTTGGCTTATCGCGGCGCCATTGTCGTCGGTAGAACTCATGGCGATAAGATAAGTATCGGCAGCATCACGATACTTGCCAAGCATTTCCTGAACATGGGCACGGTTCATATACACCTGAGGCTCGGCAGGGAACAGCCCCACAGCCTGATTCACCCAGTTCATCGCATCTTCAGCATTACCTCTATCGGCTTCGATGCAACCAAGGCTATACATCGCGTCGAAGTTTCGAGGCACACGCTGGAGAATAGTCTTGAACTGCGTCTCGGCAGTAGTGAAGTCACCTTTAGCATAGGCAAGCTTGCCTTTCATGTCAACCCATGCAAGGCTGTTGGGGTCGATGGTAGAGGCCTTGTCCACATCAGCAAGAGCAGCGTCGTAGTTACGGCTCAACTCATGAAGCTTAGAGCGCAGCATATAAGCATCGAAGAGCAGCTCGGTCTCCTTGGCTGGAGCCAACTGGATGGTGCGGTCCACATCATTCATTGCGCCCTGATAGTCTCCGTTGAAGAAAAGCTGATTGGCACGCATGAATAGCGTGTTGTAATCGTTAGGGTTCTTAGCAAGATAATCGTTATAAACCTTCATCACCGCCTGAGTGATCTTGTCGTCGCTCTGTGCGGCAACCTTAAAGACAGTGCCCGAAATAAGCACCAGTGCTACAAGCACTAAAAATTTCTTGAATCTCATAGTTTTATATTATTTATGTTATTAATTATCAATCTCGTTTATCGCCTGCTTCAGTGTTGTCAGGCGTGACAATAATCCATCGAGCAAATCAAGCTGCAGCATGTTGGCGCCATCACTCTTGGCCACGGCGGGGTTGGGGTGCGTCTCGATGAAGATGCCATCGGCGCCAGTGGCTATTGCAGCTCGGGCAACAGTCTCGATGAGCTCAGGGCGGCCGCCTGTGACGCCGGCACTCTGATTGGGCTGTTGCAGCGAATGAGTGATGTCCATAATCACCGGAGCATACTGCCTCATGACAGGAATACCTCGGTAGTCAACTATCAGGTCCTGATAGCCAAAGGTGGTGCCACGTTCGGTGATTGCAACCTCAGTATTACCCGAGTCAATGACTTTTTGCACAGCAAAGCGCATCGCCTCGGGAGAGAGAAACTGACCTTTCTTGATGTTCACCATCTTGCCGGCACGCGCAGCCGCCACCAGCAGATCTGTCTGACGGCACAGGAAAGCTGGAATCTGCAATATATCGACATATTGCGAAGCCATCGCCGCCTCGTCGGGGGTGTGGATATCGGTAACCACAGGGATATTGAAGGTCTCCCCCACTTTACGCAGTATCTTCAGCGCCTTCTCATCGCCAATGCCAGTGAACGAGTCGATACGAGAGCGGTTTGCCTTGCGATAGCTGCCCTTGAACACATAAGGGATGTTAAGCCTGGTAGTTGACTCAAGCACTTTCTCAGCAATGCTCAGAGCCATCTCCTCCCCCTCAATGACACACGGACCAGCAAGGAGGAAGAAATTTCCCGTAGATGATGATTTCAGATAGTCAAGCATATTAATAGTTGTCAGTTATCAATTATTAGTTATCAGTTTCATAGCTATTCCTAATTACTCTTAGCTATTCCAAGAACGTGCATTGTGGCGACTGCCATAATGGCGGCGGTCTCGGTGCGCAGGCGGCTCTCCCCTAATGTCACCGGCACGAAGCCTGCTTTAAATGCTGCCTCAACCTCCTGCGGGTCGAAGTCTCCCTCGGGACCTATCATCACCTCTGCGTCGCGGCTGGGGTCATAGACCTGCGCCAGTGACTTGCGCTCCTCACGCGGCAATGACTCGTCGCAATAGGCAATGAAACGCTGTGCGTCGCTCTCCTCTGCGAGATAGTCCTCAAGAGGAGTGAGTTCGTCGAGCTGCGGCAGTTGTGCTTTAAGCGACTGTTTCATGGCAGCGACAAGAATTTTGTGCAACCTTTCGGTCTTGAGCACCTTGCGCTCGCTATGGCGGCACAAGAGCGGCGTGATGCGGTCGATACCCATCTCAGTGCATTTCTCAGCCATCCACTCAATGCGGTCGAGGTTCTTGGTGGGTGCCACGGCAAGCATTATTTTATTGCCCCAATGCGGCGGACACGCCTCTTGCGAGATTATCTCCACAGCACAATGCTTGGCGTGAGCCAGTTCGATGCGGCAGCGGTATAGTGTGCCAGAGCCATCTATCACCTCGATTTCATCGCCCTCGACAAGCCTCAATACCCGCACGCAATGCCGTGACTCCTCCTCAGGAAGAGCAAGCTTATCGGCTATGTCGGGGGCGAAAAATCGATGCATATCTTAATTATTAATGCAGAATGCAATAAGAAGAACTATTTTATCTAATCTTCTTTACCTACAACTTTCTTTACTTTCTCTTGTTGCTCAGCAACACGCTTCTGCATAGCCTCAGGATTGTGTTTGTACTTGAACAATACCCAGAACGAGACAGCCACAACTAATGCGAAGCCTGCAAAAATGAACCATGGAGTCTGCCAATCGCCAACAAGGAAACCTGCTTCATTCCAGCTACAGAACTTATTGATAACCTCTCCAGCGGCAAGTGTACCGATAGTTGCACCCAAACCGTTGGTCATAAGCATGAACAAGCCCTGAGCCGAAGCCTTTACGTTGGGGTCGCATTCGTTGTCAACAAACATTGCTCCCGACACATTGAAGAAGTCGAAGGCAACACCATAGACAATGCAAGAAAGCACAAACAGAATAACGCCTGGCATAGCGGGATTACCTAATCCGAAGAAACCGAATCGGAATACCCAAGCAAACATGGCAATGAGCATTACAACCTTGATGCCAAATCGTTTCAAGAAGAATGGTATGAGCAAGATGCACAGAGCCTCACTGATTTGAGACAGAGACACAAGCATTGTGGCGTTATTAGCAGCAAAACTATTAGCATACTCAGCCATACCCTTGAAGTGAGTGAGGAATGGTGTAGCGTAGCCGTTGGTAACCTGCAGCGACATGCCAAGCAACATCGAGAAGATGAAGAACATTGCCATCTTCTTGCTCTTGAAGAGTTTGAAAGCACTCAGACCCATTGTCTCGGCAAGCGACTGAGACTCCTTCTTAACAAGCTTGCACTGGGGCAGTGTAAAGCAATAAGCGAAGAGCACAACGCTCAAAATTCCTGAAACAAGGAACTGATAGTGTGTATATTGGAATTTATGGGCATTTTCGGCAAGTGTGAAGAAGAAATTACCATTGTCGAGAGTAGCACAGTTCACAAACCACATGGTTGCAATAAAGCCTATAGTGCCAAACACGCGAATTGGCGGGAAGTCCTTCACGGTATCCATGCCATTATCCTTCATAATCGTGAAGGCTGTGGTATTGCTAAGAGCCAAAGTAGGCATATAGAACGCCACGCTAAAAGTGTAGAGAGTGATAAACAATGCCTTATTGGGCTCGGCTGCCGACGCTCCCATGTAGAACAAGGCAATCATAGCCACACCTGCCAGCAGGTGACAGATTCCCAGCATCTTTTGAGGCTGAATGAACTTGTCGGCAATAATACCCATTAAGGTTGGCATAAAGATTGAAACGATACCCTGGATAGCATAGAACCATGCAATCTCTCCGCCCATTCCGGCTTTTCCCAGATAGTTTCCCATACAAGTGAGATATGCACCCCACACGGCAAACTCCAGGAAGTTCATAATGATTAATCTAACTTTCAGATTCATAGTGAATTTTTGTTTTTGAGTTATTTAATAAGTTTTTATTCAGATATTTCTTCAGTTTTTGGCTCGTTGCCGAGCTTTTCGTTGATAGCCTTCTGGATGCTTGCGGCGAGCTCATATTTCTCGAGCTTGACGGCGCGGTTGAGCTTCTTCTGCAACTCCTCAACTGTCATGTCACTTAACTCGCGCTTAGGCTTCACCGCCACCTTGCCCTGCTCACCCTCTTTGATGAGGAAGCCGGTCTTATCGAGCACTTCCTGAGTGGTGTAGATGGGTGCGTTTGTGCGCAACGCTAATGCTATTGCATCGCTAGTGCGCGACTCCAGTTCCATGTCTTGCTCGTTGGTCGAGAGTTTGAGGCGCGACATGAACACTCCATCGCTGAACTTGTAAATCAGCACCTCATCGAGGCTGATGCCAAAAGCGTGAAACATGCTTACCATCAGGTCGTGCGACAATGGGCGAGGAGGAATCACATGCTCCAGACGCATTGCGATGGCTTGAGCTTCGGGTACGCCTACCACAATGGGCACTCGCAAGTCTCCGTCATGCTGCTTGAGCAATAAGGCATAGGCCCCAGCCTGAATCTGACTGTAGGTAATGCCAACCACGTCCATTTCTATCTTATTTTCTGTCATATATTTCTAGAATACTTTACACTTACAACTTAAAGAGTAATCACTCCGCTACCATAGCACAGGTGCTGGTCTTTGTCGTAGATTACAGCAAACTGCCCAGGCGCAATGCCCTGGATATCTTCGGAGCTTTCGATGAGCCACTGGTTGCCATCAACATGTGTGAGATGCCCTTTAGCAAAATGTGGCGTGTGGCGGTTCTTGAAAGTGATTTCGTGAGTGCTACCACTCCCCTGCCACGGGTTGCCACTGATGAAGTGCATCTCGTCGAGGTGTATCTCGCGGCCATACTGCTTGCTAGTACCGTAGCCATTGCTCACATAGATGGCGTTGTCCATAATGTTCTTCTTAACAACATACCACGGTCCACCACTCAGACCCAAACCCTTGCGCTGACCTATGGTGTGGAACCAATAGCCATTGTGCTCTCCCAATTTGCGGCCTGTCTCTATCTCGATGATTGGGCCTTTTTTCTCACCCAAGTGACGGCGAATGAAGTCGTTATAGTTAATCTGCCCCAGGAAGCAGATACCCTGGCTGTCTTTGCGGCCCGCATTGGGCAGCTTTACCTCCTGAGCAATCTCACGCACCCTCGCTTTGGGCATTGACCCAATGGGGAAGATGAGATGACGCAGCTGGTCATAAGTGATTTGTGCCAGAAAGTCGGTCTGGTCCTTGACAGCATCAACCGCCGTAGCAAGGTATTTTGTGCCATCAATCTCACAAGTTGTAGCATAGTGCCCAGTTGCCGTAAGGTCGAAATCCTTGCCCCAGCGCTGCTCGAAATATCCAAACTTTATCATGCGGTTGCACATCATGTCAGGATTAGGAGTTAAGCCAGCCTTAACGGTGCGCAGCGCATATTCCATCACATTGTCCCAGTATTCCTCATGTAAAGACACCACTTCGAGGGGCAAGCCGTAGCGATGAGCGATGAGGGTACACATCTCAATGTCTTCCTCAGCGCTGCAGTCGCCCCCGTCATTGTCCATGCCAATGCGGATATAGAACAGCTGCAAATCGTGCTCGGCCCGCTCCACGAGCTCATGCACAACAACAGCGCTGTCAACTCCTCCCGATACCAGAACCGCAATGTTCATTAGTTAGTTCTTAGTTTTTAGTTTACTTATTCTACGCTTTCTCGAGCATCTCGCTTTCCTCGTCGTCTTTCTCGCTTATGGTGTGGATGGCAACGAGGTAATCGAGCGAAATCTTTCCAGGACCCGCCAGCATCATAAACACGAAGATGCCCAGGAACATGATGGGATATCCTGGCTCAAAGAAGAACATCTGCTTAGCGCCAACTGCCAGACTAGGCATCATGGTCTCGGCATAAATCATCACACCTATCGACGGAATAAGTGCCAAGCGTGTGAAAAGCCCTATTATGATGAACACAGCACACACAATTTCTATCACAACTATCGCTATTATTGTCGAGTCGTTGGCAGTAGCAATCGCGCCCATTGATGAGTGGGCAAACTCCTCTAAGTGGAGCATTTGCCTTACACCAAGCTGCAAAAACATCAAACCCGTGAACAGTCGCAAAAATAGTCGCGACAGGTTACTGTAGGTGTGACCCACATTCATCATGAACAGGCTTTGAAGCCATTTTGGAAGCTTTGTCATATCTTTATCCTGGTTATTGCTTAATGCTATTGATATTTACATTGACACCATGCTTTTCATGAAATCAACGGTTTTGTTCTTGGCTATCACGCGGAATTCCTCGTCAAGGAGATAGAGGCACGGCATAATGCGGATATCGAGCTTACCAACAAGGTCCTTACTGGCGCCAACTTCCCATTTCTCACTATAGCTACGTGAATCAGCATCCCATTGTTTGGGGATATCGCCTAAAATTATATTTATCACTTTGATATGCCCATCATCAACAAGCTTGCCAAAGGTGATGTCGGTGCTCAGGCGCATACGCTCTATCGAGCTGCCGCTCTCGCTGTCGCTGAGCATAACAACATAGAGGGCTGCACTTGCCGAGCGATTTTCGGTCAAATGCTTGCGCATGCCATCAATCGATGTGTACTCAAAATCGTATAACGGCTGTCCCAGCTTGCTGGTCGTCAATCGCTTGATTTGCTCGCTATAGTGGTTGCGTACCTCTTTCTTAGCCCAACTAGCATCAGCGACACTTTGGGCGAATGTCAGATACAGGTCGTCAACCACATCGGTATCGTGATAGTAGAGTATATATTCGGCCAAACTAGCCAATTTCAAGAAGTTGTCATGATTGGCCTGGGACTTGAACATTAGGTTGCGAACCGAGCTCAACGACACATTCACGTTGGCACCAGCTTTCATAATATCAAAATACGTCATCATTGCCTCTAGAAGAAGGCTGTCGTTCTCGGCGGCAAAAGGCTTGGTAAGCTCGCACTTGTCCCAGAAGTGCTGAACACTGTAGTCGCAACGGCTTTCGATGCTTGAGCAAGTGTCGGGCGCTACTGGATACTCAAACAAGGTAGTCAATTGACACATTACATTACTCGCTGAAAACAAAGCAATTACAACTAATATTACACGGAAAAACTTGTTCATCTATATAAATAATAATTATTATATTACTATTTAACTTGCTAAGGTACTGCAAAAAAACACAACACACAAACATATTGCACTAAAAAAAACTTAATTGCACTCCAAAACTTTTCTTCTGCCATGACTGGAGGCATACTAGCCAACAAAAATCCCCTTCCAGCAATTGTGCTAGAAGGGGGGGTATTGGGAGCCACGAACGGGACTCGAACCCGTGACCTACGCGTTACGAATGCGTTGCTCTACCGACTGAGCTATTGTGGCTTGACGCTTGTTAAGATGCTAACAAGCTAGTATAACGTCTGCTTACTATATGCAAGCTTAATCGTTGCCTTATTAAGATTCAGTTTCGCCATGCACGGCCGTGATATTCCTGGAGCTATTTTAGTGACAACCTCGGTTGTAGCTGTTGAGGTGTAATAATAATAACTCGACGAGGTGTTCGTGTATTTTGTCACGTCAATAGGCATAATCACGAAGTTCATGTCGCTAGCCGAGGCTATCCCGCCCTTGTTTTTGATGATGTCGAGGACGTAGTCTCTTAATCCCGTGAAGACATAGGTATTCTCCTGGTCATTGTAAGCGGCATAGAACGCGTCTTTATTGTTGGTCAACGAGTCCTTGTCGAAAAACGCGTCACGATAGCTTTCCTTAACCATCAGCAGATACTCCGGCGGCGCGATGTCATACTTATTGGTAATCTCACTCACAGGAATCTCAAGGGTAAGGCTGTTGATTACGCTCAACGCATCCTTTGAATCGGCATTGAATCGGTCAATAATCTCCTGAATCGGGAAAGTGGCTTTCACTTCATACCCAGCAGGCCCCATCACGATGGCGTCGCCCGCAGCAATCATCGACTTAATCGATGGTGCGGCATCGAGGAAGATGTTGTTGTTATACACAACCTCGGGGGTCACAGCCATATAACTCTGCGTCTTAGCAGGATAGATGGTGTCGGTTGTCTCGTCAAGTTTAGCATACTTGCGGTAGTAGCTAACAAACTCGATGTCATAGAAATTCATCACATGACCCTCGCCATAGCTGTTCTTGATGTAAATGCCAGGAAAGTACGAAGCAAAGTCGGCAGGAGTTTTAAACGTCGAGGGATTGGACTTGAACTCATTGAAGAGATCGCGGGCATAGCTCACGGGCACTGGCACTTGTATCTCGTAATAGCTCACAGTGGAGCCATCTACCGATGAATACTCGCTCTTCAGCGTCATATCGCTGGCAGAGTAACTAACCGAGCCCATCAGCGCATCCTCGCTGTAATAACCTGTTGGGTCAAAGTCGGTGTAAATGGGATTGGGAAGCTGCTTGTTGAGCTTATACACGCTCATGCGCATGGGCGCCAGTTTGTCGCCTATCACATCGTTAGGACCAACTCTCATCACTATGAAGCAGGAATCCACCCATTGGTCACCGCCATGCACACCCACAGTGTCGATAGCGGATGTAGGCATAAACTGTGCCACGACATCACTTGTAAGGGTGCCATAACCATCGGCAGTAACTTTACCTATGAGCTGGATGCTGCTGCGTGAGCGCAAATGCTGATTTCGCACAGTCTGTCCGCTTATGACGAATTCGGTGTCCTCTATTATCGCCGAATGAATGTCGGAAATTGAGGTTCCTATAACATCGTCGGTACACGAGTTAAAACTAGCAACCAATGCAATAGCCGACAGTAACGCAAAAAATATCTTTCTCATTTTCAATCAATACTCATTAGGAATCTGTTCTCTACAAACTGTGGTAGAAATCAATGCAGCGGTCAACAAAACTGTTGTCATCCGACTTCTGATAAGGCAGGAACGGCAGTCCCTTTTCCTCTACCATCTTCAGCACCTCGGGATTGACGTTCTCACTGCATTGCACCACAGCATGGCAGTGATCGAGGGCGAGTCGCATCAAATCAACATAATTAGCCTGACGGTCCATAATGGGAGCCAAATCCTCATCGCTGAGGCCATCAAACTTGAGTTTCTTATAAAGATCCTCACTAAGCGGGCTCACCATCTCCTCGTCGAAGAGCGACATCACTACTTTAGAATCGCGGAACGAAGGATCATCGCCATATATCTTACTGATATACAATGGAGCGAGGGCAGTAATCCATCCACTGCAATGGATGATGCCTGGCGCCCAACGCTGCTTCTTCACAGCCTCAAGCACACCGCGCACATAGAATATCGAGCGCTCGTCGTTATCGTCGGGGTGAGAGTTTATCTCCAGTTCCTTGGTGATTTCAGGGGTGAAATAGTCGTCACTGAAGATGAAATACACCTGCAAGCGGGCAGGCTGCAAAGTAGCGACCTTGATAATCAGCGGATGATCCATATCATCAATGATAAGGTTCATACCCGACAGACGAATCACGGGATGCAATTGGTTGCGGCGGTCGTTGACATAACCATACTTGGGCATGAAAGTGCGAACCTCCGAGCCTTTCTCCTGAACTCGCTGCGCAAGCTGACGACTGAACTCACCCATCTCACTCTCGGGCAGATAAGGTGAAATTTCCTGTAATATGAACAGAACTTTATTGAAATCCATTGTAAAGTGTATAGCTGTCTTAAAATTAAATGCAAAGATAGCAACTTTTCTCCTAATAAAGAAATTTATCGCTAAATGCGCAATGTTTTTAACTTAATTTTAATGACAACACACCACAAACAATACTTTTTTTAGAAAAATACCATCACAAACGACAACAAAAAAGCGCCCAGATTTTTGAGCGCTTAGATGGATATTTATACTTTCAAAAAGTTTAGAACTCGCAGTTGTTGGGAGTGCGGGGGAATGCGATGACGTCGCGGATGTTAGCCATGCCAGTCACAAAGAGCACTAGGCGTTCGAAGCCGAGGCCGAAACCACTGTGAGGCACGGTGCCATACTTGCGTGTGTCAAGATACCACCACATGTCCTTCATTGGTATACCCAACTCGTTGATGCGGTTCATGAGTTTGTCGTAGTCGGCTTCACGCTCCGAACCACCGATAATCTCGCCAATCTGGGGGAACAGCACGTCCATGGTGCGAACTGTCTTACCATCATCGTTCTGCTTCATGTAGAACGCCTTTATTGCCTTGGGATAGTCGGTCAAAATCACTGGACGTTTGAAGTGCTCCTCAACGAGGTAACGCTCATGCTCGCTCTGCAGGTCCACGCCCCACATCACTGGGAACTCAAACTTCTTGCCGCTCTCCTCGAGAATCTTGATGCCCTCGGTATAGGTCAGGCGCACGAAGTCATCCTTGAGCACGCTGTTGAGGCGCTCAATGAGTGTGTTGTCATACATCTTGTTCAGGAACTCGATGTCGTCCTTGCAGTTGTCAAGAGCATATTTCACGCAATACTTGATGAACTCCTCGGCGAGGTCCATATTGTCGTTGATGTCATAGAACGCCATCTCGGGCTCTATCATCCAGAACTCTGCCAAGTGGCGGGGAGTGTTGCTGTTCTCAGCGCGGAATGTGGGACCAAATGTGTAGATAGCGCCCAGCGCGGTGGCTCCCAGCTCGCCCTCGAGCTGACCGCTCACCGTGAGGCTAGTCATCTTGCCAAAGAAGTCCTTACTGTAGTCAACCTTACCGTCCTCAGTGCGAGGCATGTCGTTGACGTCGAGGGTAGTAACCTGGAACATCTCGCCTGCTCCCTCAGCATCGCTAGAGGTGATAAGTGGAGTGTGAAGATAGAAGAAGCCCTTGTCGTTAAAGAACTTATGGATGGCAAATGCCAAGTGGTGACGAATGCGGAAGATGGCGCCAAAAGTGTTGGTGCGCATGCGCAGATGACCTATCTCGCGCAGGAACTCCAGGGTGTGGCCCTTCTTCTGCAAAGGATATTCCTCGGCCGACGCGGTGCCATACACCTCAATCTCCTCGGCCTGAACCTCATAGCTCTGACCCTTGCCCATCGAAGCGACAAGAGTTCCTATCACGCACAGGCTTGAGCCAGTGGTGATGGGCTTCAACTGCTCCTCAGTGAATTTCTCGAGATCCACAACGATTTGCAGGTTGTTGATGGTGGAGCCATCATTAAGAGCTATAAACTGGATGTACTTATTGCCACGGCGGAAACGCACCCATCCTTTCACACACACTTGCTGACCTTCGAGCTCGCCGCTGAAGATATCAACAATTTTTGTTCGTTTTAATGCCATAATAAATTATAATATCTTTAATTGTTGTGAGGCACTTCACTACCCAAATTGGGGCGCGAAGCACCTCACTAATCACTTAATCTCTTATCACTAATCTCATTTTTTGAGCATTAATTCAAAAAATGAAAAATTATTCAAACGAGTTTTGCTTCAAGAAGTTAACCTCTTCCTGTGTGAGGTAGCGCCACTTGCCGCGCGCAAGGTTCTTCTTGGTCAAACCAGCGAAATACACGCGGTCGAGCTTAACAACATGATAGCCCAGCGCCTCAAAGATGCGGCGAACCACACGGTTGCGGCCCGAGTGAATCTCGATGCCTGCCTGTTTGCGGTCGGTGGGGCTAACATAGCTTACAGCGTCGGCATGGATTGGACCATCGTCAAGCTCTACGCCATCGGCAATGTGCTGCATGTCGTCTTCGCTGATGGGCTTATCTACCCACACCTGATATATTTTCTTCTTAACATACTGTGGATGAGTGAGTTTCGAAGCCAAGTCGCCGTCATTGGTAAGCAACAGCACACCAGTGGTGTTACGGTCAAGTCGGCCAACGGGATAGATGCGCTCGTCGCAGGCACCCTTCACATAATCCATCACGGTCTTGCGGCCGTTGGGGTCATCGCTGGTTGTAACGCAATCTTTAGGCTTGTTGAGAAGCACGTAGCACTTCTTCTCGGCAACCACCACCTGGTCGTTATATTCCACGATGTCCTTAGGAGTGATCTTGATACCGAGCTGATCAACGACCTCACCGTTCACCTTGATAACACCCTTCTGGATAAGCTCATCAGCCTCACGACGCGAGCAGATGCCAGCGTTGGCCATGAACTTATTGAGGCGCATGGTGGTGTTAGGATCAATCATTGGCTCCTCATACTCAATGCGTTGTGGACGAGGAGTGAAACGCATCTGCTGGCGTGGGCCTTGCATCTTGTGACCGCCACGCTGGTTGCGCTGGTTGCCATAGCCGCGCTGCTGATAACCGCCACGCTGCTGGTAGCCGCCCTGCTGGCGATTGCCACGCTGCTGGTAGCCGCCACGCTGTTGGTAACCGCCTTGTTGGGGACGGTTGTAGGTGCGCTGCTGGTAGCTGTTGCCCTCTTGCTGCTCACCCTCACCCTGTGGGTAGTGCTGGTTGTAGCCGCCTTGTTGAGGACGGTTGTAATTGCGCTGCTGGTAACCTCCGCGCTGCTGATAGCCGCGTTGCTGATAACCACCACGCTGCTGGTAGCCACCACGTTGCTGGTAGCCGCCACCCTGATAGTTGCGTTGCTGATAGCCGCCTTGCTGACGGTTGTAATTGCGCTGTTGGTAACCACCTTGATACTCACCACTTGCGTCTTCACCTGATTGTGCTTCACGATTGTAATCGGCATTCTCTACTCTTGGAGTAGCCACTTCATTCTCGTCCAAAACAGGACGCGACTCGCTGATGCGGGGTCGTTTCGGTTTTTTCTCTAAATTCTCATCCATAGCTGAGATGTAATCTAATAATGGTTAGTAATATAAAATAGTATATTTCGTGACCTCTCGGTCGCGTTAATAGATTTTCTTTGCAGGTTTTATTGTATTTATTCTTTTATTACCTCGTAAACTTTTTGCAAAGGTAATGCTTTTAGTTGAATACCAAAGCAAATAAACAATATTTTTCTTCTTTTTTTTAATAATAATTAAATAATAGGCCAAAATCAGCAATCTTGTTTTTTACCCACATTATCATAAAAATCATCAAACAAACTCAACAAAGAAGAACTAATTCAATAAAAAGTATATTTATCGTATTTTTGACTTGTAAGGGTTTGTTATTGTTTGATTTAAGTAAAATCACTGAACAATCACAGGAAAAAAAGAAAAAAAAACCACAAAAAGTTGTATTTTGGCAACAACAATTATGGCATAATGTTATAAAAATCAACGTTAAACAGGTGGAAAAGATTGCAATACACAGAATGTAAAACCACTCTGCTTCTGGGGGACAATGTCACCTTCACGTCCCAAAGAGCAGCCATCCACAATAGGGTCTTTATTTATTATAACTAACCTATGAGCGAGACTATCTCCTCGGCATCACTTCGCATGAAGCCGTGAGCGGTTATCACCTGTCCACCACGTGTCTCGATGATGACATCTGCAAAAACCAAGTGCTTGTTCAGCGTCACGCATCCAATTGCTTCGTGACGTATCTTAACATCCTTGCGACCAATCACTCGGGACTTGCAGTAAATCACATACTCATCATTGATGATAATCTTGTCGGGGAACGCCGCATTCCCGTCACCCGACACCCTGCAAGCTGTAAACTCAGATGCCATAATTAATTGTTTATATTCGACTTTTTTATCAAGCAAACAATATCACTTTACAGGATAACCACAATGGGGGCAACAATCGCCCTCAAAAATAGCCCCCAGAGAAGTACCACAATATTTACAGTAGTGAGAGGCCTCAGATTGAAGAGCCTCCTTGATAGAGTTTCTTCTGCGATGATATTCATTTAAGCGATCAGAATCACAAGCTTTTAGAAAATCAATACCTAGTTCAGGCGGGTCAAACTCATAATCATCATCATCAAGAATACTTAGCGAAAACTTTCCTGTTGCCATCATTCTTTTATTCTCTGCAAAATTCAAACCTGAAATCGTATAGCCATTTCCATTGTTACTTATAATTACTCTTGCCATAATTATATATTTAATTTAAATCAATTTGTTATGCTTTCAACTCTTCGACTAAACGCATGCATGTAAACTCGTATCCATAATCTAGAAGTATCTATATGTTTTCTTTAATCCTTGTTTTCTGAGCCATGCAGCGTGTCAAATGTTGGGAAATATCACAATTCAAAAATCTCTCAACATCCAAATGCTTATATGAAACACCTTGCTTGGCTTCATATTCGACAAACCCAAATCTTCTCTGAAGCCTATCAGCTTGAACATTTGTCTCATTGCATGTTACATAAACATCAAATCCATTATCAACGAGAATGTGTAATATTTCATTTAGACCTTCATAAGCTAACAGCGTATGATAGGAGTCATGCTTACATACACCACCATGAAATGAAATTCTATTATTTTGCTCCATTAAAACTATTACTCCAAAGAGTTGGCACATATCTTTATCAAAAGCTGACAATATTACAACATTTTCAGCTTCTGACATATCTATAAGAATATTCTCGTTTACATTGGGTAATATTTGTAACCAATCTTTCTGGAGAAAGTGGCTCGTTATTTCATCTGATTTCGCTTTGTATGGTCG
>JAFZUL010000068.1 GCA_017618355.1 Muribaculaceae bacterium | reverse complement strand
ATGGGCTTGCTCCAACTCCAGCTGTTGTAACGGAAGCTGTTGAAGAAGCGGTCGCCATCGTGGCGAGGTTTCCAGCTGCTGTTGTAGCGGTAGGTCGAGTAGTCGATATTGTGACCGCCACCAGTTACTACGCTGCCCTTTACCTTGGGACGGTTGTCGGGACGGCTGCTGGGAGCTGTGGTGTGTCCTGAGTTGGTGCGGGTTGTGCTGCCAGTGTTAGGACGCACGTTGCCGTTGCCAGTGTTGCCGTTGTTCTTGTTCTTGTCGCCAGTGTTAGGACGAACGTTGCCATTATCTTTTTTCTTGGTGTCACCAGTGGTGGTGATAACCGAAGTACCGATGCCCGTTGCCGAGCGATTGCCGGTGTTAGCGTTGATCACTGTAGTGCTTCCAGTTCCGTGGTTGCCGCCAGTGTTGGGGCGAACTGTGGTGCTGGTTGAGCTGCTGCCAGTGCTGCGAGAGCTGCTGCCGCTGTTTCCGGTGGATGGACGTACGGTAGTCGAGCTGCTGCCAGTTGTCGAGCGTGTGCCGGTAGTGGTGGTGCTCCTGTTAACCTGTGGAGTCACGCTGGTTGCCGTTGAACGGCTCGACACATTATTATTGTTAGTCACTGTCGCGGCATTATTCTTTGGTGCAGAGGCAACACTGCGGTTGCCTGTTGCTGCCGCGTTGTTAGTTGCTGCTGGACGGCGGCCTTGTGCCATTGCTCCAGTCGATGTCATGGCGAGCCCGCAAACGAGCATCAAGCCAATCATTGTGTTGTAAACTGTCCTTTTCATAATGCTCAAATTTTAGAAAGTGAATAAATCTTGTTTGTTTGTCTCTTTGACCTGCCACTTATAGGTTGGTTTAACTGCCATATTTGCTGTAATGGGGCATTTCATGCCGTTTGGATGAAATTTATAGATAAACGCCCCTTAAAAATCTACTAAAAATGGTACAAAAAAGGCATAGAAAAGGCACAGAAAAAGGGATAGTCTCTCGACTGTCCCGTTCCTTAAATACACAATTATCTATAAAACAACTATTTTTTGAGAATATAGAGGGGTCACCCCTCGATTAGATTTCATGGTGCAAATATATAACACATTTTTTAAAATTCCAAATTTTTTATTGAAAAATATTGCATTTTTTTAAAAAAAAGCAAGAATTCAATGTTTTTTCTCGAAATTGGGTTGCATTCTGTCAAACCCAACTCCTCGTAGAGGGGCGATTTTTGTCAACGAAATTATCGGGTTTCTCTGCTCTTGAGCCGGCGTGGGTGAGTTTATTATGCTCGATGACCTGCAGACCTATGGCTCGGGTCATGAGGATGTCGTCGTGGCAGCCTTTTCTTGCGCCGTAGCTCCTGCCGCTGGATTGGATCTCATACTCTATCATCTCGTTGATTGCCTGGTTGTCGCGTTCGATGTAGGCCTTGTCGCGTATGTATGCGATAAGGTTGCTGATTGCTTCGTTCTTGCTCTTGACATTGGTGTGGAAGCCCGGCACTTTGCCCTTTGAGTCATTGTCGCGGTAGTATAGGTGCGGATATATCATGCCAATGTGCTTCAATAGCGTTTCTCCAACCAAGCGGTCACACTCTATGGAATTGCTCTCAAACACCAGCAGGGCATTGTTGTAGAAGCTTGCTATTTTAGCCGCTTTCCATGCCATCAGATCCTTGTCGAGATGCCCTCGCCATTGCGCCACCACTTCGGGACGGCAGTCTTCGTCCTCGCCGGCATCGTTGTGAGTGTCGAAAACGGCGATTACCGACCAATCGGCGTCGGCTCGGCTTCCCCCCACATCCACTGCGACAAGGTATCGGTAGCGATGGCTGCTAGGCTTAGGCATTTCCCACACCTGCATGGCGTTGCTGCCAAAGCCTTTCTCAAACTTTGCTCCCGCAACGGTCTTGGCGCCATCGGCCACAACGTCGCCGCGTTCGCATGGGTGCTTGCAGGTGTCGCGCAGCACCTCCAGCAGGTTGGGGTCAAAGACGTTCCGACTGGTGGTGAGGAACGCCTCAACGTCGTTGCTTGGAAACTCTGCAGCCATGAACACGTGGCTGGAGTACTCCTTGCGCTTGTGGTGATACCAGTTTATTTGCTCGAGGGTGCAACCGTCTTCCCACAACGCCTTTTCATAGTCGTCGAGTTCCTCCACCAGTTTGGCGGCATCGGGCACATGCAGTTGGTAAATCTCAATCTCGTGCCACGGCACAAACACTGGTGCTTTGTCGCTGTGACCGCTCTTGGCGCGCTGCCACTCGGTGTGGAAATAGTTGCCCACGCCGTTGGCGGTTGATTCGAGCACAATCATGGTTAATGGTTCAAGTGGTATTGTGCCGCTGATGGAGCGTATCAGGTCATCGGGCGAGTGAAGGGGAGTGTCGGGCCAGTATGCCGCCTCGCTTAGGTGAGCCATCTTCACGTCGTAGCCGCGAACAGCATCCTCGCTATGAGCCGAGGCGGTGATAATCAGCGACTCGCTGCTGCTGAGCTGTTTCACGTTGCGACTGCCCTCAAAAGTGAGGAACTTGGGTCGCTGGCCGTCAGGGAAGAACTCCTTGGGGTAGCGTCGCAGCACTCGGTTATACATACTCTTGATTGCAGCTGCCGTCTGCTGCAAATGCCCGCAGATGAGGCTGTTCCAGTTCTTTTTGAGCACTAGTTGAATCCATATCATATAGATTTGCACTAACGTGGAGCCGCCCCATTGCCTTGCTTTAAGCATTATTAAGCGTAGCGGTTTGTTTGCCAGCCGTTGTGACTCAAGAATTTGCAGGACACGGCGTTGTGGACGGTTGAGGACAAACTTTTTGAACTGCCCTGATATCTTGTCGAGAATCGTCACGCATGTAGCGCACCAATACTCGAAGTCGTGCTTGAAACGCAGCAGTTGCCAGTCGTGGCGCGACTTGACAGGAGTTGACTCCAGTTCTGCCGCCATAGTCTCAGGAATTAGAAACTCATGGGTGGCGCCATCATTGTCCTGAAAAGGGTAGAGCACACGGCTGTTGCAGCATCCCAGTCCCATCACAGGGTCGTAGGTGCTCTCATGTGCAGCGTGGCGGCGCTTGTTCTCAGCGAGAATCTCGTCGAGGGTAAGGGCGTCGATTTCATGCTCCACCTTATTATTACTAGCGGAAGGTGGCGATAAGTTTTGTTCAGAGTTTTCCATGCCCGCAAAATAACAACGCACATAACTCAGAAATCAATATTAAATAATCGTCGTTTATGAGTGGTTTTATGCGCTGATAAATAGCGGGTTGCAGGTTGATGAATCGGGCGTGATGGTGAGGGCCAGAAAATATTTTTCAAAAAAAGTTTGGCAGATAATAAAAAAAGCACTAACTTTGCAGTCGCTTAGTGAAAAAATTTCAGCACTAATGGCTCTGGAGAGGTGGGTGAGTGGCTGAAACCAGCAGTTTGCTAAACTGCCGTAGGGGTAACTCTACCGCAAGTTCGAATCTTGTCCTCTCCGCCTTTGAGCAACCGACCGCGCAAGTGGCCGGTTGTTTTCATTATGGTGGCGAGCTAAGCTTGCTTAAGCGCACCACCATAGTGAAAACAAGAGATTGCAAAGCAATCGTCGGTTGCTCAAAGGCATCTCCCCTCACTCAAGATGCACGAGCGAATGCGAGTGAATCTTGTCCTCCCTTGAAATTCGCGAAAAACAGTATCTCCCCTCTTCAAAGCTCCTAGAATAGTTAAATAAACATAATGCCAACAACACAATTAACAGTCAAGCACTTGAATGGCAAACAATCTAGGCGTTTTGCCACAAACCCCCATTAAAAGCAGTATGTTTTTAACATCCGTTTACTAAATTCTGCGAAGTTTTGTCATTTCTCATTCGTATTATATATAGAGCAACCAAGTTGGCGGTTCTATAAATATAAAAAAATGGAAGATATTTCAATTAACAATCAGACGCAATTGCGCCGCGTGGAAATGGCGACAGGGCATGAGAAACAAATTATGCGTTACGTATGGATGGAAGTGTCGCGAAAGCGACCATTAACCGCCGAAATTCTTTGGTAAAAAAATAACGAACAATGAAACGACGAGTACTAAAAAAACTGACAACAGGCGAGCGCCTTACCCTGCTGGAGCAAATCTTTGCCCCGCAGGGTGGCCTTGAGTTCGCTTCTTGCGCATTGAGCGACATGGACTATATGTTCGACTTTGAAAACGCAAACCTGATAGAAATGAGATGGTCGAGCGACGAGGATGAGTTGCGCGATGTTATAGAATGCACCAACCGACTTCTCTCACCCGAAACAGAACAGAAATTTAAGCTGGGCATGCCATATTTCGTCCATGCCATTTTGCCGAAAGAGCCAATCACGGTGCAAACAATAATCAATTGGTTTCAGAACGAATCCATCGCCATGGAACATTTCGTGACCACTAGCGACGACTTTACCGATATCACTATGCGCATTGCCTTAATAGACAGAGAAATAGACAATAAAATCGCTAATGAGGCGTTTAAGAATAAAAGAATTACTAACAATTATTAAAACGAAGAATTATGGCAGAAAACAGAATAACAGCAGAAATGAATTTATCAGAGGTAAAAAGTTACATTAATAGACTCATTGCTGTTTATGATAAAAAAGAAGACAAGATGTTTATTAAACAATACCTACAAGGTAGTGGAAATGAACTAAAAGATAAGTTTTGGAGTCGTAAATCTTCTTCACGTTTGGCTTTTGATTTATATTCTTGGATGGCTGTTGAGCAAATTACGGTAGATTTTCAATTTGAAAAGCAATTGCCTGGCGTGGTTTGCAAAAAATCTGGTCCTAGTGGTGTTCCAAATATGGATGTTTATTTTGAGACAGAAGATGAAATCGTATTTATTGAGAGCAAATATACTGAGAAAGAATCTACAGCGTATACAAATGGTGAAAATCCACATTTATCAAAGGCATATTGGGAAAAGGAAGAATATGGGAATATGTCTATAACAGACCGCTTTTATGGACGGAGTGATATAGCAGAATGTTTCTCAAATTTTATAATTAGCATACAACAAGAGATTGATAAGCAAAAATGTCCAAAATGGTTTTACCCAAAACAAGAAACAACACATCTTTTCGGTATTATTTTCAACTTACTTAAGGGGAGAAAAGATGAAAATGGGAAATTTATATGTGACGAAGAATATATGGGAAACATTACAAATGTATATTTTTATAATATTATTTGGAAAATGGAAGGCGATGATTTCGAGAACAAAAATTCATTACCATATAGTTTCATAGAAAAAGCAGATCAATTGTTTAAAGATATCTTTGGTGACACTTTACGATTTTATTATAAAATATTGGTTGCGCAAGACTTGCTTAATGGTTCTGTCTATTTTCATGGCTATGATTTCAAAAATGCAAAACCATTCGGGCTAAAAGATGTGAGTTTATATGACCACATGATGAAACAATATAAAACCGATAGTAAACGATAACCAATGACTCT